>JACCTF010000768.1 GCA_013812565.1 Pyrinomonadaceae bacterium
CCGAGCTTTCATCTCGTAAGCTCAACTCCTCCTCTTTCATGTGGCACTCGTGCGCCCCCAAAAATCTTTCCAGTTGACAGCCCCGGTGCGTAAGCGTATAAGCCGCGATGTAATTCTTTCAAACGTCCGGAATTGTGTTCCGCCCGAGCGATTCCGGCTTCAAGGCTAATTATAGAGACTTGACACGAGCGCGCCTTTCTCAAGCCACGCCGAAATTCGTTTCGGACGATCGGGAGTCCGTTTCACCTCGCTTAATCCAACTAAATTCGTTTTCGGCCGGCTAAACACTGCTGCCCCCACCGAACGTAAGTTTCGCCGCCCGGCCCGCCCCACAGCCCAGACCCCTTTGAGGAGACAAAGATGACATTTCAAGAAGAACAAGCCTTTATCGCAAAGATCGAATCGGCCGGCGCCGATGAATTGGCGCGCCTGCTCCGGCACCCGACCGTTGAACAGGAAAAAGTTTTACGCACACATCTCGGCGACGGGCGTTACCAGCGCATGCACAGTATGGCTTTGCGGAGCGCGGCCAGTCGCAGCATCTCAGACAAACCAAAGGGAAATGTCGTTGTGATTCACGGCATCATGGGCGGCGAACTGACGATCAGTCGCCTGGGAAGCTCCGGCGATCTGACGTGGGTGAATGCCTTTCGCATTATCAGAGGATGGCTCGCCCGCCTTCGGCTGAATGAAGATGGGCGCGAAGAATACGACTCAGACTTTAAGGTCTCGGCCACCGGAATCATGAAGCGCTATTACGGCGAACTCATTCTCTCCTTGTCGGAGAACTGGAATGTCCGCGCTTTCTGGTTCGACTGGCGTAAGGATTTGGAGTCGGCGGCAGCCGAACTGGAAGCATCCATCGGGCGCTGGTTCGAGAAAGATGCTTCCGTTCACATTGTGGCCCACTCGATGGGCGGCCTTGTCGCGCGCACCTTTATCAAAAACTATCCTGACCGCTGGAAAAAGATGTTGGACCGGCCGGGCAACGGCAAACTGGGCGGACGGCTCGTGATGCTCGGCACACCGAACCATGGCTCTTTCGCCATCCCGCAAGTCATCACCGGAAGTGATGGGATAATCAGGAAACTGGCTCTGCTCGACGTACGCCACAGCCGCGCCGAACTGCTCGACACCCTCAACACCTTTATCGGCTCATACCAGATGTTGCCTTCGCCGCTTGTGATGCCAACGGCGGAACGGCTCTATGATGCGTCCACTTATGCGGGCGTGAAAGTCTCGCAGCGCCATCTCGACCGCGCTTTGCAGCACCACAAAGATTTGAGCACAGTGGTTGATGTCTCCCGCATGATCTACATCGCCGGGTACGACCAACCAACTTATAACGGTATTAAGGATTGGGAGCGGCTTGATTCAGTCGATTCATACGGGGTGACTGGTGACGGCGACGGGCGCGTTCCACACTTGCTCGGAATGTTGAAGAAAGACGGCGAGCAAGTCCCAGTCTATTACGTGAAAGAAAACCACGGCGCGTTGTCAGAGAACCAAAGGATTCTGGGAGCGCTGACGGAACTGCTCGAAAACGGAGCGACTGATGACTTAAACACGCGACTGCCGCAGCGTCGCAGCCTACAGAGCGAGGATGAATTGCGTGCAGCTTTGAGAATTGCCGAGCAGACGGACGAGGAACTTCTGCTCGCCTCCAAAAGTCGTATGGGTACAAGGGGCGGGCAGTCAAACGGCTTCTATCAATCAAGGGGCGTGCGGCTCGATGAGGTTGATGATAAACGTGCGGTGGAGCAGGCAGTTGAAGACAGCGTGCTTTACTACAACAGCCCGGAAGCGAGAAAGGTTGAAGAGAACGTCACGCGCGGCTTCCTCGGTTCAACCGATGAAGATCAGTTTATAACAGAGGACTCTGCGGCGATAGAGACATCGACGATTGAGATCAGCCTTCAGTACGGTTCAATTGATAGCGACAACTTCGTGGATGAACTGACCGGAGAGGAAGCCGTCAGCGTGAACGGCCACCCGGTAGATGCGATCTCCGTCGGTCACTATCTCGGCGTCAAACCCCAGGACGCCGAACTAGCGTTGGACAGAACCATCAGCCGCCACTTGCCCGACATGAATGCAGAGGAGCCGGTGGAGGAGAGCGACCTGCTCTTAACTCAGTACACCCAGCGCGGCATTATCCGCGGCGAACTAGGCCAGCCCTTTTTCTTGATGGACCCGCGCACTAAAAATGATAAAGACCGCAAAGGTACGGATCGGATTATTGCCATCGTCGGGATGGATGAGCCGGGTCGCTTCGGCGCGCCGGAATTGACGGTGATGGTGGGTGAACTTTGCTGGGCGCTCGGGCGGATGGGCCAGCGCCATCTGGCGACGGTGGTCATCGGTGCGGGCAACGGCAATCTTGATACGCGCAACGCTATCTCGGCCTGGCTGGATGGCATCCGGCGCGCCATCACCGGCTCAAAGGAAGATGATGAACGGCGTCTGCGGCGCGTCACGTTTGTTGAGAACGATCCGCGTAAGATCAGAAAACTTCAGACCGCGATTGATGATGAAATCAGTAATCAGCAGAAGAAGGGGCTGGAGATTACCTACAAAGGCTTCAGCGAAGAAAACTTGGAGGCACTGAAAGATGCTGTCGCCAAGAAGGATCATGAGGACTGGAAAAAACGGAGAGTGGTTGCGGACGAGGCACAGCGAAGCAAAGCTGTACCAACACGAGTCACGCTGAAGTTGGAGCAGAAGACCTACCGCTTCGCCGCGATCACCGATACGGCCTCTGTCCCGGAGCGCGAAATCACCGTTGATCCGTCGCTCATAATGGTCGCCAACGATGAGTTGGCCGGCGAAGCACATCCGCCGATGCAACTTGAGCGCGGGCAGTTCCTCGAACAACTCTTGATACCGGACGATCTGCGGCGCATGCTCTACAGCTATGCT
Source organism: Pyrinomonadaceae bacterium (assembly GCA_013812565.1). Taxonomy (GTDB): domain Bacteria; phylum Acidobacteriota; class Blastocatellia; order Pyrinomonadales; family Pyrinomonadaceae; genus JACCTF01. Next base: position 2,920 of record JACCTF010000768.1, read on the forward strand.
CCATTAGTGATGCTGCTTGACGCGACGACGGCGCGCATCCACTGGGAGATGGTCGCGCAACCGGGCATTGATGCAGCGACCAAAGCAGCGCAAGGCAATGGAGGGCAGAAACACGCGTTTGAATACGAGGACAATTTCCTGGGAACCTGCCGCGGCTTAACACGCCAGTTGCGCACCACCTTCGCGCCGCCGCCGGAACCGCCGCCGCCGCCGCGCCGCGTGCTGAGAGTGCTCGTCGTCGCCGACCCGGCGGAAGATGCACACTTGCCCGGAGCGCAGGAGGAAGGGGTCGAGGTCGCCGATCTCTTTGAGAGTTTCAATGAAGTCTACAAAGATCGGTCGAAAGAAAACCGGGTGGAAGTCAAACGGTTGTTCGGACCACTCGAAGCAACGCGCACCAATGTGCTGCGCGAAGTGATGACACGTTCATACGACGTGCTTCATTTCGCGGGCCATTGTGTCTATCAATGGGGCGGCGACCCGACGGCTTCCGGCTGGATTTTCAATGCAAAGAACAGAGAGCTTTTGTCCGCCAGTGAATTGAACCGCATTGATCGCATCCCGAAGTTTGTCTTCTCCAACGCCTGCGAATCCGGGATCACTCCTGAACGCGCGCAGGATCGTAGTGCTAATTTAGCGCCAAGCTTCGCCGAAGCGTTCTTCGCACGTGGAGTATCCAACTTTGTATGCACGGCCTGGCCCGTGGATGACATCGCCGCACGCAGGTTTGCGCGCACGTTGTATGGCGGGCTGCTCGGTCTCAAAGAAAGGGAGACGGAAAGGCCGGACAAGGGTTACCAACCAACCGCCTCGATAACGATGCACGAAGCGATGCGCGCCGCCCGGCTCGCCATCGCCTCTACATCGAACGGCAGGAAAACCTGGGGCGCGTACCAGCACTACGG
>JACCTF010000799.1 GCA_013812565.1 Pyrinomonadaceae bacterium
TCACAGGCGTGCTGCTCGCTTGGTGGGTGGTTGATCTACTGGCGGCGGCTGAGACGCGCGCCATTCCGCGTCTGGCGGAACTGGGCGTGGATTACCGCGTCCTCGGCTTTGCCTTCCTGCTTTCGCTGATCACCGGAATCGTTTTCGGCCTTGCTCCAGCGTGGCAAGTTTCCGGGCATGGCTTACATGAAACCTTGAAGGAGGGCAGCCGCGCGGCGGGTGACGGGCGAAGCGGAAAGTTGCGAAGTGCGCTGGTGGTCGCCGAGGTCGCGCTGGCTCTGGTGTTGCTCGTCGGCGCGGGGCTACTCATCAAAAGCTTTGCCCGCCTGCTCGAATCGAACCCCGGCTTTGAAGCGAAGAACGTTGTGACGATGGACATCGGGTTGCCGCGTCTGCGCTATTCCGACGTCGGGCAAATCAACCGCTTCTATCAGCAACTGCTCGAAGGGGTCGCCGCGCTTCCCGGAGTCGAGGCCGCGACAGTGTCCAACGGCCTGCCGGGACTTAACCGCGACTGGCAGACAGACATTGCGATTAAAGGGCGTCCGCGAGCAAAGACAGACGATCTCATCAACGTTGACTGGAGCATCATCAGCAGTGATTACTTCAGCACGATGAGAACTCCGCTCCTTCAGGGCCGCGCCTTCACGCCGCAGGAAGTGCAGGGTGGCTTGCCCGTTGTGATTGTTGACGAACGCCTCGCGCGGCAGTTCTGGCCGAACGGCGACGCGCTCGGCAAATACATCCTGTACGACAGCGCAACTCCGCACGAGATCATCGGCATCGCCCGTAACGTCAAGACATACGGCACAGAGGCAGACGCGCGAATCAAGATTTACACGCCGCTCGGGCGCACCGATTTGAACCGCGCCGTGCTGGCGATCCGTACCACGAACGCTAACTTGCAGGGCTTAGTCAGTGCTGTCATCCGTGAGGTTCATGCCCTCGACAAAGATTTGCCGGTAGCAGAGGTTGAGACAATGGAGCAGATTCTGGCGCGCGAGGTTTCGCCGCAGCGGTTCAATACCTTGATACTCACTATCTTTGCCGCCGTGGCGCTCGTGCTCGCTGCCGTCGGTGTCTATGGCGTGATGGCCTACTCGGTCGCACAGCGCACGCGCGAGATCGGCATCCGCCTCGCGCTGGGAGCGCAAAGCGGCGACGTGCTGAAGCTGATCATTAAGCAAGGCATGATGTTGACTTTAACCGGTGTCGCCATCGGTGTGGCAACTTCTCTGGCTGTGACGCGGTTGATGGCGAGCATGCTCTACGGTGTCAGCGCGACTGATCCGGTGACGTTCGTCGGTGTCCCGATGTTGTTAACTGTTGTGGCGCTCTTAGCTTGCTACATCCCGGCGAGACGCGCGACGAAGGTCGATCCAATGATTGCGCTTAGGTACGAATGATTTGATTGCGGATGTAGGATTGCGGAATGCGGATTGATTAAGACGGGAAGTTGTTTCTTTAATCCGCATTCCGCAATCTATAAATGGAGGTGAAGGATGAGAACTCTGTGGCAGGATTTGCGATATGGCGCGAACGCTTGCGAAGAAGTCTGGCTTCACCACGATTCACCGTCATCAGCTCAAGCTACTTCCGGACGATGAGTCTCGATCACAGTTGATTCGGATCAACGCCCAACTCACGCAGTTTGGCTGCCAATCGCTCCGCTCGCTCCGCCTCGCGAGTGGCGCGTTCGGCTTCGCGGTTGGCGCGTTCGGCTTCGTGTATAGCGCGTTCGGCTCCGGTCGGAATCAAAGCGCCACTCTCATCGCACCACCGCAGCCACAGGGCCTGCTTGCCTTCATAGGCCCCTTCCCACAACCGCAGCCCTAACTCTACGCCGGGCAATCGGCCATCAACAATTCTTCCCGGAGTGTAAAGCAAGTGATCTTGCCATCTCAACCCAATGCGGTGAGGCTCACAAGTATGGCGCTCGCGGCCTCTGCTCTGTAACGACGGTAGTTTCACTTTTGGAATTCTCCAATCCCAAAATCGAACTTCGCAACGTTGTGAGCTGGTTAGCTTCTCCTCGATTCATCTAATCATTGCACCACTTAGCCAAGCAGCCGGGTTGGCACGGCACTTTCTTAAGCAGCTTCGCTTTTACTCGTCTCTGTTAACGCAAACAAAAAGAAAGTTGAGGAAAGAGCCTGATGAGGACACTGTGGCAAGACCTGCATTACGGGGCGCGGATGTTACTCAAGAGTCCGGGCTTCACGTTCGTGGCAGTGCTCGCCTTGGCATTAGGCATCGGCGCGAACACGGCGATCTTCAGTGTGGTGAATGCGGTGTTGCTCAAGCCACTGCCCTTTAACAACCCGCAGCGCATCGTCGCCGTGTGGGATGTCAATGTGCAGAAGAACAACAGCCAATCTCCCGTCGCGCCCGCGAAGTTTGTTGATCTGCGCGAGCAGAGTCGGAGCTTCGAGCAGGTCGCGGCGATCTATGCTCAAGACCTTAACTTGACGGATACGGATGAGCCGGAATCCTTGTCGGCCAGTTTGGTGACTTCGGGATTCTTCGAAGCGCTCGGCGCCTCGCCCGCATTCGGGCGCGCGTTCACTCCTGAAGAAGACACGTATGGCAGCCAGCGCGCCGTCATCCTCAGTCATAGTTTGTGGCAGCGGCGCTTCGGCGCGGATCGCAACATCGTCGGACGGCAGGTCGGCTTGAGTAAAGAAAGCTACACGGTCGTCGGCGTGATGCCCGCCGGATTCGAGTATCCGGCGGAGACCGATGTGTGGGTCGCGGCGGCTTTTGCCCCAGACTTGTATCAGGATCGCGGTTCGCGCTTTTTGCGCGTCGTGGCGCGGCTCAAACCCGGTGTCACGCAGGCGCAAGCACAAGCCGAAGTTGAAACCATCGCGCAGCGTATCGCACAGGAGAATCCCAGGACTGATGCGAACTGGAGCGTTGGTGTGGTTCAACTTCACGAGCAGACGGTGGGCAAGGCGCGGACGGGTTTATGGATTGTGTTCGGCGCGGTCGGTCTCGTGTTGTTGATAGCGTGCGTCAACGTGGCGAATCTATTGCTCGCGCGCGCCGATGCAAGGCAGAAGGAGACGGCGATTCGTACAGCATTGGGCGCGAGCCGTCGCCGACTTGTCCAACAGTTTCTCGTTGAAAGCATACTGCTGGCGCTGATCAGCGGAGGTCTCGGCTGGCTGCTGGCCTTATGGGGCACCGATCTGCTGGTCGCCGTGAGCGCAGGGAAGATTCCGCGTGTGCAGGAGATCAAACCTGATTTATACGTCGCTTGCTTTACGCTCGGAGTTTCGGTGTTGACCGGAATGCTCTTCGGTTTGGCCCCGGCCTTACGCGCAACGCAGGCGAACTTGAATGACACGCTTAAAGAAGGAGGCACGCGAGTAAGCGGAAGCCTGCGGCGTAACCGCGTGCGAAGTTTGCTTGTAGTCTCGGAAGTCGCCGTCGCGCTGGTGCTGCTCATCGGCGCAGGGTTATTGATACAAAGTCTCGTCCGGCTCTACCAAGTCGATCCCGGCTTCAAGGCTGAAAACGTTTTAACGATGAAGCTTTCGCTGCCGTGGTCGCGCGTTCAGGAGAGCGCCGCGTTCTATCAGAAGGTGCTGCAAAAAATTGAGACGCTGCCGGGAGTGCAATCGGCAGGCGCAATCAACTTTCTGCCGCTCAACACATCAAGCTCGCTGCTTCCGTTTGAGATCGAGGGACGCCCGCTCGCCCCGGGAGAAAAACTGCTCACCGAGTTTCGCAGCGTCAGTCCGAACTACTTCGCCACGCTCGGCATTCCGATCAAGGGAGGCCGCCACTTTACCGACCAGGATGACGATAAAGCTCCGCGCGTCGTAATCATTAACGAAGCTTTCGCGCGCCGCTTCTTCCGAATGGAAAACCCGGTTGGCAAACGCTTGAAAGGTTCATACGGAAACTCGACTGAGATCGTCGGCGTCGTCGGTTCGATTCGGCATACGGGGCCAGACCGCGATCCTAATCCAGAGATGTACTCCTCTTACTTGCAAAGCCCGTGGCCGGCGATGGGATTCGTCATTCGCACGGCGACTGCGCCATCGAGCATGAGCAAAGCCGTGCGTCAGGCGGTGCTCGAAGTTGATCAGGCGCAGGCCGTCTTCGACATCAAGACAATGGACGAACGGCTTGATGAGTCAGTGGCTCAGCGGCGCTTCAACATGCTGCTGCTGTCGATCTTTGCGGCGGTTGCGCTCCTGCTCGCTGGGCTGGGCATCTACGGCGTGATGGCTTACACCGTGACTGAGCGCACACACGAGATTGGCATACGCATGGCTTTAGGCGCACAAACAAGCGATGTACTGCGGTTGGTCGTCAGGCAGGGGATGATGTTGGCGTTGATCGGGGTGGCGATTGGCTTGATCGCAGCCTTTGCATTAACGCGCGTGATGGCGAGCTTGCTCTATGGCGTCTCGGCGACTGATCCGATGACGTATGTGGGAGTTGCGTTGTTGCTCACGAGCGTCGCCATGCTCGCTTGTTACATCCCGGCTCGTCGGGCAACGAAGGTTGATCCGATAGTTGCGCTCAGATACGAATAGGAGGAAACGATGAGCACCTTGATACAAGACATTCGTTACGGATGGCGTGGGCTTTGGCGGAGTCCGGGGTTCACGTTTGTGGCGGTTCTCTCGCTGGCTTTAGGCATCGGCGCGAACACCGCGATCTTTAGTTTAGTAAACGAAGTGCTGCTGCGCCCGCTCCATTTTCACGAGCCGGATCGCTTAGTCATGGTTTGGGAAGAGGCATCGTTCGCCGGATTCCCCCGCAACACTCCGGCCCCGGCCAACTACGCTGACTGGAAAGCACAGAATGGAGTCTTTGAGGATATGGCGGCAATTGACTCCCGTAACTTCAATCTCACGGGTGAGGGCGAGCCGGAAAAGATCGCGGCCTACGGTGTGACGGCGAATCTCTTTTCTTTGCTCGGAGTCGGGCCTGCCCTCGGACGTGCCTTCCTTACTGAAGAAGATAAGCCCGGAGCGAACAAGGTCGTGATGATTAGCCACGGGTTGTGGCAGCGGCGCTTTGGCGGCGAGCGCGACATTACCGGGAAGCAGATGTTACTTAACGGCGAGAAGTACACGGTGGTCGGCGTGATGCCGTCGGGCTTTCAATTCCTAGATAGTTACATCGGCCTGTGGGTGCCAATCGCATTTGACCAGAAGCAACTGGCAAATCGCGGCGGCCATTACTTGACCGTAATTGCCCGGATGAAACCCGACGTTAGCTTGCAGCAGGCACAGTCAGACATCGGGACGGTGATGCAGCGGATCGCGCGCGAGTATCCGGACCAAGCCGCGAAGCTCGGGGGACTTGTGCTGCCGCTGCGCGAACAACTGGCCGGAGAAGTTCGCCGCCCGCTAATCGTGTTGTTGGTGGCCGTCGGATTTGTGCTGTTAATCGCGTGTGCCAACATCGCCAATTTGTTGTTGTCACGCGCCTTAAACCGTCGCAAAGAGATTGCGGTGCGGTCGGCTTTAGGCGCAGGTCGCTGGCGTATCGTGCGGCAGTTGCTCACCGAGAGCATGCTGCTGGCATCCTTTGGCGGCGCGCTCGGATTGCTGCTCGCCCTGTGGAGTTTCGCCTTCTTGCAGCAACTGATCCCGGATGGCATGACTTTATCAACTGACCTAATGATTGACGCCCGTGTGCTCGGTTACACCATGTTGCTCTCACTACTGGCGAGCGTCATCTTCGGATTGGCTCCTGCGCTCCAAGCCTCGCAGGTTGATCTGAACGAAGCTTTGAAACAGGGCGGCGGGCGCGCCGGCTCGGGGGCGAGCGGTAACAACCTGAGGAACGTGATGGTGGTTGCTGAAGTCGCGCTGACGATGGTGCTGCTGGTCGGCGCGGGTCTCTTAATACAAACCTTCTTCAAGTTGCGGAATCAGTATGCGGAACTTCAACCGGAAAGTGTTCTGACGCTGCGAACACAACTGCCGCCCAATAAGTACGGCGAACACCCGAAGCGAGTCGCTTTCTACGATGGGGTGCTTGAGCGCGTGAAAACTCTTCCTGGCGTGATGAGCGCAGGTTACACGACGAGCGTGCCTCTGGAGTGGAAAGGTGGAACGAGCGGGTTTGTACCCGAGGGACGCCAGCCGGAACCGGGCCTGAGCTACGACGCTAATCACCGACAAGTCAGCGCTGATTATTTGAAAACGATGAGCATCCCGCTTAAGGCCGGGCGCTACCTCGACGCGAGCGACAACGCGCGATCAATGCCCGTCACGACCATCAACGAAACGATGGCGCGGCAATACTGGCCGGGCGAAAATGCAATAGGAAAACGTTTCAAACTCGGCTCGCCGGATTCTGACAAACCTTGGTTGACGATTGTTGGCATTGTCGCCGATGTCAGGCAGATGGGACTCGACGCGCCCGTAAAAGCGGAGATGTATTTCCCCTACCAGCAGATAACCAC
>JACCTF010000817.1 GCA_013812565.1 Pyrinomonadaceae bacterium
CGCCAGTGCGGTACGCATTCCTGTGATCGCCTCGGGAGGTGCGGGGCGTCTCGAACATTTTTACGAAGCATTTATCGAAGGCGGAGCAAGCGCCGTGCTCGCCGCTTCCTTATTTCATTTTGGACAATTCAAGATTGCGGAAGTGAAAGATTACTTGCGAGGACGCGGTGTGGTCGTTCGCTGAGTATCTTGTGGTAGAGAAGCAGAATGGAAATCACAGTTGATAATGTGACGTTTGATGAGCATGGATTGATCCCCGCCGTTGTGCAGGATGTACGAACCGGGGAAGTGTTGACGCTCGCCTATATGAACAAGGAGAGTTTGCAGCGTACCATCTCAGAGAAGCAGACTTGGTTCTGGTCGCGTTCGCGCTCGCAGTTGTGGCACAAAGGCGAAACTTCCGGCAACGTGCAGCATGTCGAAGAAGTGCGTATGGATTGCGACGGGGACGCGCTCGTTGTGCTCGTTGAACCCGCTGGGCCAGCTTGTCATACCGGCGAACGCTCCTGTTTCCACAATGAACTGTTGACAAGCGCGAGCGCTTCAAACAAGCAGGCTCACGGCGAGGATGAAACACGCGATTTAGGTGCGCTGCTTGAAAATCTTTACCGCGTCATCGAAGATCGACGAAACATGCGGCCCGAAGGCTCATACACAACCTATCTCTTCGATCAAGGCTTGGATAAGATTCTCAAAAAGATTGGCGAGGAGTCTGCCGAAACGATTATCGCCGCGAAGAACGATGACCCGCTCCAGTTCGTCGCGGAAACCTCTGACCTGCTCTACCACTTACTGGTGCTGCTCGTCGAGCGCGGCGTGCGGTTGGATGAGGTGCAGGCGGAATTGGCCCACCGTCGTGGAGAATCGAAGCGGGCATGAACACAGACGGAGCGGAACTCGAACAACTGATGAACTTCGCGACAGAGCTGGCCCGGCAGGCAGGCCAGATCACGCTCGGACACTTTCGCCGCGTGGTGCCTGAGCGCAAAGCCGATGGTTCATTCGTGACCGCCGCGGATCGTGAAGCGGAAGCTTTCCTGCGTGCAGAGATCAGAAAGCGTTTCCCAGATGATGCTGTGCTCGGCGAAGAAGCGGGTGAAGAACGGGGGGCGTCAGGTCGCCGTTGGATCATCGACCCCATTGACGGCACCTACTCGTTCGTTCACGGCGTGCCGCTCTACGGCGTGCTCCTCGGTTTAGAGATCGAAGATGAACCGTGTGTCGGTGTGGTTCATCTCCCGGCCCTCGGCGAGCTTGTGTGTGCGGCTCGCGACGTTGGATGTTTTTGGAACAATGAAGCGACGCATGTTTCGCAGACCGCCACGCTCAGCGACGCTCTGCTGCTTGCCACGGACTTTTATACGTGTGAACAGTATGGTTTCGGACGAGCCGCAGAGAGGTTACAACGCTCTGTCCAGATGCGACGTACCTGGGGTGATTGTTATGGGCATGTGCTGGTTGCGACGGGACGCGCTGAAATAATGCTTGATCCGGTGATGAATGTGTGGGACTGCGCCGCGCTGCTGCCAATCATCGAAGAAGCCGGTGGCACCTTCACGGATTGGCGCGGGCAACGAACAATTCGCGGCGGCAACGCCATCTCAACTAATGGTTTGTTGTTCGACGCAGTGATGGAGCAAGTGATGAGTGATGAGTGACGAGTATCAACTATATTTTGCTCATTACTCGTTGCTCATCGCTCTTTGAATCGCTGTGTCAGTTTGCTACTAGGCGAGCGCGGCTTCAATTAGTGTGTCTAAGTGACCAGCTTTGCAATGTTCCGGCATCGGGCCAACATCGCGGAACTCGCACAAACTCTGCAAAATAGAGATTTATAGCCTGATCGATTGGGTGGCACGGTGCTTGCCATAGTACACACGATACTTCTATGCTCGTACCAGATGCGAGGTCCACAGGAAAGCATGTAGGTAAGCAGCCAGTAGAGCAGTGCTCCAAATGCTCTACTGGTTCTTCAAGCAAAAGGTGCTTTAGACGGTTCTGTTTTAAGCAGCTAGAGTCAAGCAGTATGAGTTTCTGAAAACTTTCCTGTGCATTATGATTACGTTCCAACGCAACCGACTTTTTGTGCAAACTCACATTAGCTCCAAAACAAAAGTAAAGGAAAACAATGCGCCCCATCAAACATTTTGAGAGAGGCTTAACGGCCGTCGCAGGTGGTCTATTTA
>JACCTF010000824.1 GCA_013812565.1 Pyrinomonadaceae bacterium
CCGTAAGTCCTTTGAAATCAACAAAGCCATTTTTGGCTTTGGCAATTTCCAAACACCCTCTAACAGAAGCCCTGAATGGCTTTAATAGGCTGGCAGCAGAGCATCTCACTTTCGCGAGGACATATTACTGATGTTTTCTGAGCTTGCGCAGACGGTGGGTACTCTCCACGAGACCCGAACTAAAGAGCTGTCCACACGTAGCAGCTTTTCTGTTTATGCGTAAAATCGACCTTACGAGTTTTCAAGTGGCGACGAGCGAAACCGCGCGTGACATTAATCGCCGCATCGTGCTTGATTTAATTCGCACCCGTCAGCCGATCTCACGTGCTGATCTCGCCCGCCACTCAGGTCTGCAACGCAGCACCGTGTCTGTCATCACTGAACAACTGATTACCCAACGGTGGGTTATCGAAGGTGCGACGGGGCATCAACCGCGCGGGCGCAAACCTCGATTCTTGCAGTTCAACAGTGAACGCGCCGGTATCATCGGCATCAACGTGCGCCCCGTCATAACCACGATTGCGTCAGCTGATTTGCACGCGCGTTTTCTCGCGCAGGAACAAATCCGAACTGCGAGCGACCCGGATGTTTTCATCAAAGATTTAAGCAACCGTGTGCGCCTCTTCATGAAAGCGCATTCTCATATCTCCTATGAGGGGATTGGCATCAGTCTTCCCGGAAGAGTGGATAACATAACGCAGCGGTTAGTCTTTGCGCCGAATCTAGGTTGGCGCGACGTGGATTTGAAGACGCCACTGGAACGCGCCACAAACCTTCCGGTGGAACTCGAAAATGCGGCAAACGCTTGCGCTTTGTCGGAGATCTGGTTCGGAAAGAACATAGAGGGCATAAGCGATCTCGTTGCCGTCACCGTTTCAGAGGGAATCGGTACAGGCATTGTGGCGAACGGACAGTTGATGCGCGGACCGACGGGGGTCGCCGGCGAGTTCGGACACGTCTCTATTAACGAAAGCGGCCCGGTATGCAAATGCGGCAATCGTGGTTGCTGGGAGGTTTATGCCTCCAACTCGGCGGCAGTTGATTACTATTTTCAAGCGGCAGCGGGCGCTCGCCGCGATAAGCGCCATGAACAAACGGTCACATCCGACTTGACCTTCGATGATTTGCTGCGGCTTGCCGAACAGGGCGACGACAAAGCTGGCGAAGCGCTTGACCGCATGGCGCACTACATCGGCATCGGCATCGCGATGCTGACCACTGCGCTTGCGCCAAGCGTGATCGTCATTATCGGAGAAGTAACCCGCGCGTGGGAGCGGGTTGAACCGATCATCAAGCGCGTTGTCGCTGAACGCTCACCGGGACAGGCAATGACTCGCTTAGTGCCAGCAGATGATGCTGCGCAACCCAGACTGCGGGGAACTGTTGCACTGTTACTGCAAAAGCATTTCGGCGCACCAACTATAGCTTAACGTTTATAGAGTATACTCTTCTCATCCATTTTGTTGTTGACTCGAACTAGACTTAATAAGGATGGCTTAAACATCTTCATAACGCATGCCGCAGACCTCGGTTGTGTTGCAAAAACTTTCGGACTATACAGAGTGCTGTATATTCTGTATGGAACAAGTGCTACATATTGCAGCCAAATAATTATTCGCAACACAACCCCTACCTGAAATGGATAAAGAATCATGAAAAAAGCGCGACTTGACCGGCGCAAGTTTGTTAAGACTTTCATCACCACTGCGGCTGGCGTTACCGTGACTTTCTCCCCGCCAAAGAAATTCGTGAGTGCGAAAGAAATAGCGAAAGCACCACAAATTCGATTCTCTGCCATTGGGCTGAACCATGGGCACATCTACGGCCAAATCGAAGCCGTGCAGCGCGGCGGCGGTGAGTTGGTTTCGTTCTTTGCCAAGGAACCTGATCTGGCCGCCGCTTTCTCCAAGCGGTATCCGCAGGCGAAGCTTGCGCGCAGTGAACAGGAGATTCTCGAAGACCGCTCGATCCAACTGATCGTCAGCGCCTCGATCCCGAATGAGCGCGCACCACTCGGCGTTGAGGTAATGCAGCACGGCAAAGACTTTATGGCAGACAAGCCGGGCATCACCTCACTTGAACAACTGGCCGCGGTGCGCCGCGTGCAGGAGCAGACGCACCGCATCTACTCGATCATGTACAGTGAGCGGTTGGAGAATCGTGCGACGGTTAAAGCAGGTGAACTGGTCAAAGCCGGAGCTATCGGCAAAGTTATCCAGACCGTCGGACTTGGTCCGCATCGTACAAACCTGTCGCAGCGTCCGGCGTGGTTCTTCGACCGCAGGCGTTATGGCGGCATCATCTGCGATATCGGTTCGCATCAGTTCGATCAATTTTTGTACTTCACCGGATCGACCAAAGCTGAAGTTGTTGCCTCGCAGATCGGCAACGTTCACCACCAGCAATACCCCGAATTTGAAGACTTCGGCGATGTGATGCTACGCGGTGATCAGGGAACAGGTTACATCCGTGTCGACTGGTTCACGCCGGACGGGCTGAACACATGGGGGGACGCGCGACTGACGATTCTCGGCACAAACGGCTACATCGAAATTCGCAAGAACGTTGACATTGCCGGAAGAGCCGGAAGCAATCACCTATTTCTGGTCGATCAGAAATCGACCCGCTATTTGGATTGCAGCAGAGGGCCTCTGCCTTATGGTGAACAACTCGTCCAAGATATTAATAATCGAACTGAGACTGCGATGTCACAAGCCCACTGCTTTCTCGCGACAGAACTGGCGCTCAAAGCGCAGATGCAAGCACAAAAAATCAGCTTTAAGAAGTAGATATTGCCACCGGGGAATAAAACAAAATCAGCTATTATAGCCTTCTACATTCACCATCAAATCAACGACCATGAATACATTTGTTAATAGAATCCTGCTTTGCCTTTTGGTGTTATTACCGACGACTGGAAGTAAAGGATATGCCGGTGATAAGGTCGATTGGAAACAAGTAAAAGTTTTGGTATATACCAGAAATGGGAAAGGTTATGTGCACGATAACATTCCGAATGCGGTAAACCGCATTCAGAAACTGGGACAGCAGCATGGATTCAAAGTAGATGTATCGGATAATCCCTCGGTATTTACCGAGGAGAATCTGAAACAATATACGTTGCTTGTTTTTCCCAGCACTAATAACGATGTGTTTGAAACAGATGAGCAGCGTCTGGTATTCAGAAGATACATCGAGTCGGGCGGCGGTCTGGTGGGTATACATTCCGTAACGGGTACGGAAAGGAAATGGAAGTGGTTTAAGATGATGTTGGGCGGAACATTCGCGTGGCATGCCAGATTCCAGAAGTACACTATAAAAGTGATTGATCCCGACCATCCTTCCGTGCAAGGTTTGCCCAAGATATGGGAGAAAGGCGATGAATGCTACTTCATGAAGGAGATGTATCCAGGCATCCACGCGGTGCTGGCGCATGACCTTACCACATTACAAGAGAACGAACGGGAGAAGATAATGACATTCTCCATACCGTTTACAGACCTTTATCCGGCTACGTGGTATCAGCATTTTGACGGAGGACATATCTGGATCACAGCGCTTGGGCATGACAAAAAAGATTATGAAGACCCTGTATTTGTTCAGCACATAATACAGGGGATACAGTTCGTAGCCGGACAAGTTAAAAAAACCGGCTATAGCAAAGCCTACGCAGGTTCAAGGGACGAGCCTGTCCGCTACTGACTTCAAGTTTGACCCGGTGAACGAACATGAGTAACAAACAAAAACCTGATGTTTCGCGGAGGATCTTCGTTAAGACAGTAGTAACAGGAGCTGTTGCTTCTTCTTTTGCCGGTAGTGGCTTTCCCGCTATTGTACCTGCGTCTGTACGGGGGGAAAACGCTCCCAGTAAGCGGATCAATATCGGTGCCATCGGGACGGGCCGTATTTCACGGGATCATGACATGCCTGGTGTTTGGAAACACGATGACGCCCGGATCATTGCCGTCTGCGATGTTGATAGCAAAAGAGTAGAAGATGCCAAGAAGTTGGTGAACGGGTACTACAGCAAAAAGACAGGAAAGACTTATGACGGAGTTACCGGGTATGGAGATTACCGTGAACTCTTAAAAAACAAAGACATTGATGCCGTGCTGATCAGCACCCCTGATCATTGGCATGCGCTGATCGGCATTCACGCGGTCGAAGCCGGTAAGGATGTGTATCTACAGAAACCGGCATCCCTCACCATCGCCGAAGGAAGAGCTTTGAGTAATGCGGTACATCGTACCGACCGCATTCTACAGATTGGCAGCCAACAGCGTTCTTCCCCGCAGTTTCGCTACGCGGCTGAGTTGGTGCGTAACGGTCGGGTCGGCCAGTTAAAAACAGTGTCGGTAGGTTTACCGGGTGATCCGTCAGGAAACGAAGAGCCGGAGATGCCTATCCCCAACAACCTAAATTATGAGATGTGGCTAGGTTCTACCCCTCAAGCCTACTACACCGAAAAACGAGTTCATCCCCAGAACGACTATAGCCGGCCGGGGTGGTTGCGATGTGAGCAGTTCGGGGCCGGCATGATCACGGGTTGGGGATCCCATCACATCGATTGTTCGCATTGGGCGATGGACACGGAACATACGGGGCCGATTGAAGTTTCCGGCTGGGCTGAATTTCCGACGAAAGGGTTATGGGATGTGCATGGTAAATTTCGCACAGAAGCTTTGTATGCTAACGGCGTAAAGATGATCGTAAGCAACGAACTACCTAACGGAATAAAGTTTGAAGGGACCGAAGGGTGGATATTCGTCTCCCGCGGTAACGCATCGGTGACGGCCAGCGACCCGGTCGCAAAACTGAAGGACGACAAAGCTCTGTCCGCTAGTGACCCCAAAATTATAACTTCTGTTATCGGGCCTAGGGAGATTCACTTGTATGAAAGCCATGATCACCACGGTAACTGGCTGGAATGCGTGAGGACACGAAAGCCCCCTATCGCACCGATAGAGGTAGGACATCGTTCCTGCTCGACTTGCCTGATCCATCATATCGCCATGAAGTTGAAAAGGAAGGTGTATTGGGACCCGAAGAGTGAAAGCTTCAAGAACGATACGGAAGCTATCGGCATGTTGTCCCGTCCACAACGTCGGCCTTATATCATCGGTTGACGGTAGAGCTTCTCTCTATTGCCATGTCAAATACTCACCTGACACCTTACCAACAAAGAATCATGATGCGCCGTAGCATTTATATTTTGACGCTCAGCTTTATACTCTTGACTGGCTCAGCCCTGTGCATTACCCAGAAGCGTGCAAAGGAAAAGGAGCCGCGCAACGCAAGAACGGGCGTTAAAGGCGAAGTGCGTTTGATAACCTTAGACCCCGGTCACTTTCACGCCGCGCTGGTCCAGAAGACGATGTACCCGGGTGTCTCACCCGTCGTCCACGTCTACGCCCCGCCGGGCGTGGATCTGAACGAACACCTCAAACGCATCGAGCTGTACAATACGCGCGCCGAGGGTGCGACCCGCTGGCAGGAGAAGCTCTATACCGCGCCCGACTTCCTAGGCAAGATGCTCTCAGCAAAGCCAGGCAACGTTGTCGTGCTCGCCGGTAACAACCGTAAGAAGATCGACTACATCCTTGCGAGTTTGAACGCAGGCATCAACGTTCTTTCTGACAAGCCAATGTGCATCGACCAAGCGGGTTTCGAGAAGTTAAAGCGGGCGTTCAAGATTGCGGAAGAGCGGGGCTTGCTGCTCTACGACATTATGACGGAGCGC
>JACCTF010000839.1 GCA_013812565.1 Pyrinomonadaceae bacterium
AAATCGACGCTACAGTGAATTTCAAGTAATCACCTGACTCCTCGACACGAAGGGGTTGCCCACTGACGAGGAGTTGAACCTGCTTGGCTTTACGCCCTTCTGGAAGACGCACCCGCACCTGTTGCGCGGGGGTCGGGATAAACTCTCTGAACGGGCCTTTCATCATCATCGGGTTTGTCAGATTGACGAGGTGAACGGTCATCGATTCCTTCTGCCGCCAAAGGGTTACGTCCAACACTCCCGGCCCGGTAACCGTGACAGGCTGTTCTTCATTCATCGCCCATTCGACCGAATTGCGCAGCAGCCTTCCGTGGTCAGTGCTCATCACCTCCCAGAATGTGCGGTCGATGTCCCACGGAAAATAGACAACCCGATTCTTGCCAAACTCGCGCAGGTACACTTCGGGTATGTTTGTCTTCGGGGTGCGCGGGTAGACTTCTTCCATCGGCAAATCAGGATACGACGGTATGAACGTGAGCGGAGCAACGGGAAACTTCTCCCTGGCACTTACCTCCAGGCGTCGAACGCCGTTGATAATTCGTTCCGTATCTTCGAGACCGGCTAGTAGCGGATGATACTTACCGTTTGCATCCTTCTCCAATCGTAAATAAGAATTCTGCATGATCTTCTCTGGTCGGTTCTTAAATGACACACCGAAGAGGTCGGACAACCCGAAGTCCTTGCGTTCGATCCCCCACTCGTCATAAAGCGATGTCTCATAGGTCGCAAGCAAGCTGCCGCCACGTTTGACGAACTGGCGAAGCTGATTGCATTCCTCGTCGGACAGAGCAGCGATGTTCGGCAAGATCAGCAGCTTGAATTTGTCTGTGTGTTCGCCGTCCAATAGTTTATCGTGAACCATCTCGAACGGAATGCGTGCTTCGATCAGCGCCTGGTACATGCCAAGCGTGTAGTCTTCCGTTCGCTCGCGGGCTTTCTCTCCGCCGTAGAAGGTCGCGGTCTGCTGTGAATAAACCACGCCGACGCGAGCGAGCGGCGCTTCATTGCGCAGGTATTTCTCGGATCGGTAGTGCCAACTGTAAACATCTTCGACGACTTTCAGCCATCTCTTGTCATAGATCGTGCCAGAGAATTTGGTGAACCACGGACGCAGTCCATTGGCAATTCCATCAAGCACCCACATGCGGATCTCCGCCGCACTCTGCACAGAGTCCTTCCAGCGATAAGGCTCTTCAAGCCCAACGCTGAAGATACCGCCAATCGGCTTGCGCCCCATCGTCGCGCGATACTCTTTGCCGTTTTTGCCGTTCGACCAGGGAGCAGCCAAACCCCGACGCGCCTGACGGTCGGCAAACAAGATGTCAGACAGATCACCGATTGTCTTCATATCAAGCTCGCTCAAAGCTCCGCCGCCGGCATTGGCAACAAAACGGGCGTGCGGGTTGAGGCGACGAATCTCCGCATCCCACAATCGCCAGAGCTCAAAGAGTCTGGCTTGTCGCCACAGGATGTAGTTGCGCCGCTGCGGGTTTAAGGGATCGTCGTTGCTCGGCAACTCCATGTTGTAAGCTTTCTGAAAGTTACGCCGACAATGCTCGCAGTAGCACATGCCTGAACCATCCCAGCGGTTCGTGAAGATGCCGTCCACCTTGTAGAGGATCATGATCTCCCGGTGAACTTCAGTCATAAACTCGAAGTTGTACGGACCAAGGCCGCACGTCACCCAGGCTTTGGGCATCGCCCAGTGACGGCGTTTGCGGCCTTCTGCGTCAACGGCGATCCAGTCAGGATGAGCTTCGTAGACATCATTGTGGACAGCGTGAGAATCAGTGCGGGCGAGTATCCGCATGTTCATTCGGCGGCAGCCCGCAACGAGTTGACCAAACGGATCAGTGTCTTTCATCCAGCGGCTTCGATAATGAAGTGGAACTTTGGTTGGATAGTAGGCGATGTAGCCTCCGGCGCTGAGGCACGCCGCATCGGAATGAGTCCGCTTGAAGTAGTCGAGCCAGAACTGCGGATCGTACTTTCCCGGATCGTCTTCGACAAGCGTCAACTGCGCCCAGCGCATTGGGCCATTAAACCAAGAATCCACTGCTGCGTTCGGCACTGCTTCACCGCTTGCCGCCAAGCCTGAATCAATCAGCGAAAGGGCGGTTGCGGCAACTGCTGATGTATGCAGAAACTCGCGTCGGGATACTGCTCTTGTGCTCAGTGATTCATTGTCGTTCATTGGTTTACTGTTCACCGTTTTCCATTTACTTTCCTGCCATACACTGAAGTGGAGTCCGCTCTAAAGGAGTTGCACTTTAGAGCAGCGCGCGAATCCACCCGCCGTCTACGGCAATCGAGTTCCCCGTAATGTAGCTCGCACGCTCGGATGCAAGAAACGCCGCGAGCGCGGCAAACTCAGGCGGCTCACCCAAGCGCCGCATCGGGATTTGCTGCTCCCACCGTGCGCGCACATCTGCTGCGGTTGTCGTTCGCTTCGGCTGAAACCGTCACCATCTCTGTGATGGCGCCGGCTTCTAGTTGCACGTCGGCGGTGCGCGCCACTTGAACGCCGATCCTAATTTCATTGATAGTCGCCGTTTTGAGGCCCGCCGCTTCTACACCGAGCCGGTAGGGTGCCGCTTGCAGTTGAGGGAAACTATAAACGCCGACATCGAAAGTGGTGGTTTCACGCACCTCACCAGTGCCGATGTTCGTGACGGCGACTCTGGCTCCGGGGACGACCGCGCCGCCCGGATCGGTGACGGTGCCGGTGAGCGAGCCGCGATCCGATTGGGCGCTCGCGACGCACGTTCATGGCGTCAGCACGCATAACATCATCGCGGCGGCTTTGAGAATCTTCATGGTTCCTCCTGATTTCGATCTACCGCCGACTTAAGCGGCGAGTGTGAAAACACGATGGCTGAAGAGTACAAGCGGCGTAACCGCTTACATGAACTTCGGGAGATGATTAGTTCCGGCCTTCCCGCACGAAGAAGATCCGAAAACGAAGATTTCGCCCAAATGTCTTAGCTCGACTTTATCCATTTACGCTGCATAGCACAGCGTCTCTGTCAGGCGCTCTAATAATGAACGCGGGACTTTTATCAGGTCGGCTTGTCTACCCGACATGGAAAAACAGGCATGGCTCCACAAGTAGCGCCGCACCATCGCCAGCGTATCCGAGAAGGTAGCACTCTCTTTGGCGTACCACGCCGCACGTCGCACCGAGAGTTCTTGCCTCTCGATCAGGTGCGCCGCCAGCAACGTCACCACCGAGTAGAGCGCAAAGAGCGCGGGCGTGGTGCGCGCAATCGCTGTGTCCGACCACTGGCGTTGCGTCTCCACGCCGAGGTGCGCTCGGGCTTCTTCAAAGGTCACTTCCACGGTCCACCGCCTGACAAACCATTCGAGCATCTGCTGTGGGGCGACCTCCAGATTCGTACTCAAGAAGGCTTGCGCGTCGAACACCTCTTCCGGGTCACGAACCAGCACCCAGCGAATGGGGACGGCTGGCATGCC
>JACCTF010000846.1 GCA_013812565.1 Pyrinomonadaceae bacterium
CTTGCTCGGCAAGTTGAGGTTTTAACGATCAGACACATCGCCAACAACTCTTCACAAAATGACCCTTTTGTGTACCGGGTCAATGTCATAGTGCGACAGCAATGCGCGGACACTCTTCGTCCGTAACAGGCTCGAAGCGAAAGGCATGTGGCAGTTCAGCGCGGCGGTAGAAAGGCTGTTTGTACATGTTATTGTACAGGCGGTGGTCGCGCAGCAGGTATCGGCCTCCAACTTCACTTCTGACTTCTAACCCATAGAAAGTCTCGAATACTCTGACCTGCTTGCCACGAAGCGCACGATCAACATAAGCATCGCGCCCGAGAAATCCGAAGCTGCCGCTGGCGGGAATGATTCTGCTCTTCACTTCGCATTCAGCATAACTTTCCAAACGATCAAGCACAGCGGGTAGCGCCTGCCAGTGCTGCTCTTCGAGTCGCTTACTGGAAGGCTTACCTTGCAGCGCCTGATGGCCGCGAATGTTGTTGCGGTAATGGACGTAATCGGGTAAAGCTCTGCGCAGCGGGTCAAGCAACCATTCAGGTTGTTGTTTGTAGAACTCGCGCATGTCATCCCTCAATGCACGTTCCAGCTTACCGTTCGTTTGCGGATGGTTGACTGCGGAATGGATCAAGCGGATGCCGAGGTTATGGCAGAACGCTTGAAGCAACTTGCCTCTGAAGTTCGAGGCATTGTCGAACAATACAGCTTGCGGGATTGTCTGCCACTGGCGCATGGCGGTGATCAGAGCATGGATGGTTGTCAGCAAATCAGGATCGGTGAATAGATCGCAGAAAACATACGCGCGTGAGTAGTCGTCGAGCAGCGTCAACTGGAACGCTGTCCGATCTATATCGGTAAGTGTGACCTTCTCCAAGTAGTCACCGTGCCACAGGCTATGTGGGTGGTGACGTTCATAGAAACGCCACACGGCAGGTGCAGCTGGCGGATGCGCTTCCTCATAGCTGCGACGCTTCAGCCGCTTCATCGTCGCAGGGCTAATCTGGATGCCGTATTGGTTTTGTAAATCCCACGCGAGCCGTTCCGGTCCGAGGAACGGTTTGAGGTTGATCAACGTGCGTGCTTGCTGCTTGCGTAATTCAGACAGCCGCACCGCAGGGCGGTGCGGGATTGGACGTTTCGGTAAGCGGCAGATCGCAAGTCTACCGCGCACTCGCTGAATCGTGCGCGAACTTGGGGCGTCGGCACCGAGCCGCTCATGTATTTGGTATGAACTTGCCGTCGGGTGGCGCGTGCAGACCTCATGAACCTGTGCTTCCTGTTCTTTGCACAAGTGATTGTGCGGCGTTTGCGCTCCCGGTTTCTGGTCGAGCAATGCTTGCGAGAGGGCGTCAAGTGCGCGGTGGCGAAACTTGTACAGCGAGCTACGGCAGATGCCGAAGTGCGAGGTTACCTGTGCTGGCGGTTCACCTCTGAGCAGAGCGAGCACCGCTTGCACGCGAACTTGCACTTTGTCATTGCTTGCGCTCCGTATCTCGATTGCTTGCATGGTGCTTCCCCTAATAAGATCGAAAAACAGATTTCGTAGAAGGCCGAGAGAGCGAAATCCCGAAGCTGATTTGACAGCTTTTCAGGTACATAGTAGGCTAAAACGCTCACTTATGCGTACTCCATCCCGTAAAGCGAAACCTCGGAATAAACTAACAGCTCTGATTTCCGCCACCACCAGACTCTGGCGTAAACACCATCTCACTTACGATCAAGCCCGCTACGTGTCGAAGGAGGTGAGAAAGGCTCTCAGCATCGAGCGAGTCAAAACACGTCAGCGGGTCGTCGAACGACTCTCACGCGAAGAAGAGCAGCGCCTCATCCAACACGCCTATCGAGATCGGAGTGAGCACGGGTTGCTGATCAAAACTCTATTCCAAACCGGAGCACGAGTCTCAGAGTTGGCGAACATCCGTGTCGAGCATTTCTTCTTCGACGAGCTGATGATCCTGATCGACAAAGGTAAAGGTGGAAAGAGTCGCTACGTCCCCGTGCTGCCGGAGCTGGCCCAAGAGCTCCGAACGCATTTGGACCAACGCAGCATTGGTCACCTGTTCGAGACGAACCGGCACCTGCCCTACTCCCCACGCCGCATTCAGCAAATCGTCAAGGCCGCAGCAGAGAAAGCGAAAATAAAGAAGCGGGTGTACCCACATCTATTGAGGCATTCAGTGGCAACTACGTTGTTGGAGCGCGGGATGCCGATTGAGCAGATCCAGAAGTTTCTTGGGCACTCGAAGCTGGAGACGACGCAAGTTTATGCCGCATCCACGACCGAGATGATCAAGGAGAGCTACCGGCGAGCGTTGGCAGAAGGCTGAAGTGGCAGGGTCATTTGTCCGCG
>JACCTF010000780.1 GCA_013812565.1 Pyrinomonadaceae bacterium
CCACCGCTCGACGGCGAAAGCGCTCGGATCATCAAAGCCTTGATTATACGCGATGTTTTCGCCGAGGGCGTTCCATCCTTTAATGCCCGCGCGGCGCGCCCGTCCGACGGCATCTAGTCCGTCCTTGGGTAGTGATCCCTTTGTCCGGGAAACGGGTTTTGCGTATCTTTTGAGACCTCAATCTCAAGAAAGAGATACGCGATGGAAATCAATCAACAGCACTGCGCCAACCCCAACTGTCTTGATGTTGGAAAGATCAATCACGGCAACATTAAAATCTACTCTCATAAAGAACGGCGTTACTACTGTACAACCTGTGGTCAGACATTCAGTGCCTCACGTGACACGCTATTCTATAAACTACGAACACCTCGGCAGGACTTCATCGAAGCCATTAGCATGTTAGCCGAACGTAATAGTCTGCGCTCCATTGCACGAATCAAGCACGCCAAACTAGGCACCGTCTTGCAGTGGTTAGATCGAGCCGGCCACCAAGCGGCGGCGGTGAGCCGCAAGCTGATCCGCAACTTGCATCTGACCCAGGTGCAAATCGACGAGCTGTGGACATTCATCAAAAAAAGTCGCGTCACATCCCTGACGACCAAGCCGCAGAAGGTGTGGGTGACTATTGGGTCTGGAGAGCCATCGCGCTCCCTTCTCGATTGCGCATTACCAGTTACATCAGCCAGGAGCGTAGCGAAGCGGCGGCCAGCACTTTTATCCAGTATTTACGCGCCTCGAGTGATGGTCAGGCGCCATTCTTTACCAGCGACAAGTTGCCCGCCTATATCGCCGCTTTGGTGGCCAATTACAGTGTCGCGGAATCGCCTCCGGTTAAGCGTGGTCGGGGTCGGCCACGCAAAGAACCCAAACGCATCATTGATCAGCGCTTGTGCTACGCCCAGGTCGACAAACGACGCGCGGGTGGAAGAGTCGTGGAAGTCCACCGCCGGATCATCTTTGGCACAGCTCAAGAGATTGCCGCCATCATCAAAGCAGATGGTTGTGGCTCTCAAGTTAATACAGCCTATGTCGAACGCAACAACTTGACGATGCGCCAGAATGTCGGGCGACTGGTGCGCAAGACTCTTTCATTTTCAAAGAGCGAGCATTATCTGCAACGGCATATCGAGTTGGAAGATGCCATTTATAATTTCGTGAAACCACACCTGTCATTACGCCGACGATGGCACGGTGAAGAACATAAAGGACGTAAATGGGAACAGCGTACGCCAGCAATGGCGGCAGGTCTTACAGACCACATTTGGTCGATAGAAGAACTGCTGGAATTCCATGATTAATGCTCTTCCCGGACAAAAGGATCACTACCGACTTTCGCTGCATTGATTAAATTAATAGACAGAAGATTGGCACAGGCTGTCCTGTACCAATCGCATGTGCTTCGATTTAGCCCGGACTTTATTTAACGAGAGGGGGCTGCCGCTTGTGCCAGCGGGTCGATTGTTGATAACTGTCGGCAACTTCGAGCAGCATGCTTTCGCTTCCCGTCGGTCCAATGAACTGAATGCCGGTTGGAAGATCGTTCTGCCCGAAGCCGTTGGGGATAGAGATGGCAGGCACGCCGACGAGATTGCTGGCTCCGATAGGAGAAGCGGCGCTTATCTCTGGGTATGCTTCATCAAAAGGTTTGTTGATTGGATAAGAGACCGTAGAACGCGACGGCGCAACGAGCAACTCATATTTTTCAAACATCCGTGCCCACTCGCGGCGCATCGGCGCACGCATGCGCATCGCGTGTAGGTAATCCACCGCCGTGATCAGCGAAGCCGAGTAGCCACCGATGCGCCCCTCGGGCGAAGCCAACTCCTTGACGCCTCCTGACTCGATCAGATCGCGAAAGGCACTTGCGCCCTCAGCATCAACAATCGCGCCGACCGCTGGACCATACGGAAACTCAGGCAGCTTTACATCCATCTCCACGGTCGCAAATCTTTTCAGCACATCGAGCGAGCTCCTGAAGTTCTCGCGCACCTCGGGCTGCGCTTTCTCGTAGGAGTCTTTCACCACGGCGATACGCACGGGCGTGCGCCTGGAGCTTTTTCTTCCTCGAAGTGGACGGCGGAAACCAAAGTCGCGCGTGGTCGGATCAAGCGGATCGCGTCCGGCGATGGCTTCGAGCACAATGCCGCAATCGCTCGCCGTGCGACACATCGGCCCAAGCTTATCGAGCGTCCACGAAAGAGCCATCGCACCATGACGCGACACCGCTCCGTATGTTGGCCGCAATCCCGACACGCCGCAGAACGCCGCCGGAGTGATGATCGACCCGGAGGTTTCCGAACCGATGGCGAAACCAACTAACCCGGCGGCGACCGCCGCGCCCGATCCCGAAGATGATCCGCCGCTCCAGTAATCCATGTTCCACGGCGTACGGCACGCACCAAACAAACTCGCATCAGCTTGGTTGTAGTTCATCCCGCCGGCCAGTTCGATCATCGCGAGCTTGGCCGCGAGAATGGCTCCTGCCTCGCGAAGCTTGCGGATCACGGTCGCGGCATAGTCAAAGAGCTGATCCTAGTATGGCGTCGCGCCCCAGGTGGTATTGGCTTCGCGTGTGGCAAGCAAATCTTTCGCGCCATACGGGATGCCGTGCAGCAGACCGCGGTAGC
>JACCTF010000905.1 GCA_013812565.1 Pyrinomonadaceae bacterium
GCGTATTATGCGCGGCGACCAATTGCCAGCGTCCTTTGATTTTGACAAACGTTCCGGTTGTTAAGAATTTACCGTCGGAGAATTTTACGCCGGGCGCGAATTTAGACTTGAAATGTAAAACCGCCACCGCCGTATCTCCAAAAAAACGAATGCTCACCACGTCGTGGCTGACGGATTCGTATTTCAACTCGCCCGACTTAAACGCGGCGATTCGTTCCGCCTTGGTCATCATCGTGCCGTTATCGCCGACAAAGGTGTAGCCGTCGGCGTAGATGCGGTCGAGTGCGGCGGCGTCGTTGCGCCCCAAAGCCGCGGAAAGCTCATTGAGCAACTGCCGGACAGCTTGCTCATCGTTGCCCTTTTGGTTTGCGCCACTGCGCGCCGGTTGACTGAAAACAACAGTTGCGGCGACCAGCATCGCCACTACAAGGATCCGTTTCATGTTAGTTCTCCTTTCACGGATGCGCCGGCGAGAACGGCAGGGGTTCGGGAAAGACGCGCTGCTAACACAGCAAGTCCCGGAGCAGGTCAATGGTAAGAGCTAAAAACTTAGGTTCACTCGCGATTTTGATGTCGCGGGATAGGACATCATGAGCGGCGAAGGCGGGCCCGTCATCCACCCGCCATTGTGCCTCTCTTCGGTCCGGCGGCGTGTCCCGACTTGGCCTTGTCAGACGTTTATCTAAGCACTAATTCGCGCATGTACTTCGTGCCCAGGACGTCCCGAATCTTCGACCGATCTATATACCCTTGCATCGCCTTCTGGTCGTCAATCCCGGTCGCCTGCCGGAGCACCTCATCCGCCTTCTCCTCATTCTTCTCCAGGGCGGCAAAACTCTCGTACTCGCGGAGGATCAGCATATTCCAACCGCTGTCATCATCTTGGGCGCGCAAAATCTTGTAGGATTTCATGAACCCGTTCTTAATCGAAATCTCCGACTCCTTCTTCAGTCGCGTATCCAGGTATTCCAGATACGCCTGATCCATCCCCTGGTGGATCCTGACCATGGTCACGCCCCAGACCGAGCCCGGAGTGTAGTACTTGTGGATCTGCCCGTAGACCGAGACGGACAGCATGAGAAGAACCGCGACGAGCGACGAGAGGATCAGTTTGTGTTTGCTTTTCATAGAGACTCCTTATCCCGCTTGGGGTGTTGAAGGCTGAAGCGGACGCGCCTCCAGCCAGCCTTTTATTAGCAACGGTCTGTGCGCGCCGCTTATCCGGGGCGTTAGATGGCGCGTCGAAGGCACACACGGGTGTAGCCTCATTTCACAAACGCCTACTTGCGGGCCGAAGCCTGTCCGTAAGCCCTAACTCACAGGCGTTTCTGAATAAGAAACTATCCGCCACTTGCCCCCACGGTTGACCCACACGTCGGTGGCGTAGACCGGCCTAAATGGTTTCCCATCAATCGACCCTTTGAGGTCGCATTTGTAGCGAAGAATGGCCACATCCTTCGTCGCCCACGTGACCTTCGGATCATCGATCGTGTAAGATTCGATGGTGAGCTTCTCGATGGTATCGATGTCCTGTTGGAGGTTAGAAGGGCCGGCCTGAGTGTAAGCCACATAATCCTCGGCGGTGAGTGCTTTGATCGCCGCGATGTTCCTACTCTTGTAGGCCTCCCACGTTGCCCGAGAGTTATCTATCAGCATTTGGTCGGAGTGGCTTCCGCCCGCCTGTTTGGACTTTGACTTCGAGGTCGCGTCAGTCTGTGCGATGCAGAGGGTCGTCGCCGCCAGGAGCGCGGCAACGACGAGGGGGAGATTTTTTCTCATGGTGTCAATCCTTTCGGCGCATCAATTGAGCGAGCCAGGTTTCGTACAGTGGCAGCGGCATTTAGTCTTCACACAAGGTTGCCGACTCGCCGTCCGATTGCTTCGGCGTTTATTGCTGTCATTGAGTAAGGGGGATTTCGTGCGCAAAAGTGTTCACGTCCCGAAAATATTTTTTGAAGTACATGGTTCTGGCTGGGATTGTCCTTATGTGATACAGTGTTGAAACCTTCGATGCATCGATAGCTCCAACAAGCCGAAGGAGCATGGCACCTTCCGCGACACCTAATATCACCCAGTTGCTGGTCGCCTGGAATCAAGGCGATCAGGAGGCGCTGGCGCAACTGACGCCGTTGGTGTACCGCGAGCTTCACCGACTGGCGCACGTCTATCTGGCTGGCGAGCGGCGCGGCCACGTGTTGCAAACCACTGCGTTGGTCAACGAAGCCTTCGTTCGCCTGATCGATTGGCGGCAGGTCGAATGGCGTAACCGCGCCCATTTTTTCGGGGTGTCGGCGACGTTGATGCGGCACATCCTGGTGCAATTCGCGCGCGAACGGCAGGCAGCGAAACGTGGCGGTCAGGACGTGCAGGTATCCCTGTCAGAAGCCGCCCGCGTCGGCACACGGCACAATCCTGATCTGGTGGCGCTGGATGATGCGCTGACCACGCTGGAAAAACTCGACCCGCGTCAGGCCCGTACCGTCGAGTTGCGTTTCTTCGGCGGACTGAGTCTGGAGGAGGCCGCCGAAGTGTTGCGGGTTTCCGTCAGCACCGTGCGCCGCGACTGGCGCATGGCGCAAGCGTGGTTACGCCAGCAACTGAGCGCAACGACATGACTCCCGAACGCTATCAACGCATTGGCCGGCTCTTCGACGAGGCCCTGGAACGCGCCCCCGAACAGCGCACCGCCTGGCTTGAGCAGGTTTGTGGTAAGGACGCCGGATTGCGCGCCGAAGTCGAAAAGCTGCTGGCAAACCACTCTGATTCCGAAGAATTCCTCTCCCGTCCGGCCCTGAACGTGGCCGCCGAACTGCTCGCGCAAGACCGAACGGCTTCGGCGGTGGGCCGACAACTCAGTCACTACCGGATTCTTGCGCTGCTGGGGGCGGGCGGGATGGGCGAGGTCTATCTCGCCCAGGACACG
>JACCTF010000915.1 GCA_013812565.1 Pyrinomonadaceae bacterium
CGACGTTCATCGTGGAATCGTAATCTTCATCCGCGTTGCGATAGACCGCAGATGCGATGGCATATTTCTTGCGCCTCGATAATGTATGCTCAACTTTGATTCGGGTTGAGCTGCGAAGGCGGTTCAACAGCTTTTGGTCACGAGTCAAAGGATGATTCCTTCTCGCCCGGTGGATCAACCTTGACTCAAGCGGCAAGTTCAACCGCTCGATTCCTTGAAAGCCACTATCGGCGTATAAGGTCGCTCGATGCCGCCCTAACTCTTGGCAAACTTCATCGAGGCTCTGGTCTTCTTTGAAGGCTTTGAAGTCATGCGCCCGTCCGCCGATTGCCTGACTCTGTGAAACAATGATGCCCGATGGCGTCACAATCACGATTTGCTTGCGGGTGTGGCGAGACTTCTTTTTTGAATAGTCGCTCTTTCGTTTCTCTTTCTTCTGTGGCTTTCGCTTTTCTTGCTCGACGCCGTCAATAATGAAGGTCAATTCAGGGTACGCTTCTCTGAACTCTTCAATCGAAGAGATGCGCTTTCGTCGTCGGCTTTCTTCTTTTGCGGCGAGCGAGAGAACTTTGTGAAGAGCTTTGGCGTGCGTCGGCAAGACGGCTTCAAACAACTCGCGCACCTGTTTGATATTGCGACTGATGCTGCTTTTGTGCTGATGCTTGAAGAGAAGAGTGAGAAACTCTTGTGTCAGATAGAGGCGGTAATAGATGAGCAACATCAAGAGGCGGTCGGTTAGCTCATGAGCGAACTGAGAACCGCCACCAGCACGCCGCTTTCGTGCTGCTCCGGTTTTCACGATGCTGGCTTTACGCTTCAACTCTTGCTCGTCGTATGTGTGCTGGAACTGTGGCAAGAGTTCTTGGAATTGAGGCAGATTCATCCCTGTGACAGTTAAGAACTGTTTGGGACTTCGACTAAGTTTGCGGTATAGGGTCATAGCTTCTTGAAACTTAACCTCTCATCCTCTTATCGCGCAACAGGTTTAATGTTGTGTTCTCCTTTTTCCGAACAAATCTGAATAAACATATTAAGAGTTGTAGCCGAGCCAATAGCCGAAGGAAACAATCAGCTTCGCGATAGCAGCGAAAACAACGAGCAGCAAGATACGTGACGGGAGCGGTTCTTTTGGGTAAGGAGTTAGCTCTACTTCGCGTATGATTGATTTCTATGCTGCAAGTTGAAACTTATGTTCTAGCTCGCAATCTCCATCCGGTAGCAACCAGAAAGAAACTACGCCTACCATTTTCAACGCAGCAGCGATTGTGTCGCCGAAATAAACCATAACTCCTATGATTGCGCCGACGATGCCAAATAGAAAAAGGAGCCATCCTAATATAATCTTTACCAACTGCTTCTCTTCTCCTTACAGGTAGTTCTTCGCTGCCCTGTAGCCAGCTCTCTCAGCTTCCTCGATAGTCTAGAACTCAACTCTGTTCTCCGACGCGCCCGGCGAGATTCCCCACTACCATCACTAACTCGGCAGGCTCGACCGGCTTCGATACGTGGATTTGAAATCCGGAGCGCAGTACCCGCATCCGGTCTTCCGTTCGGGCGTAAGCCGTCAGCGCGACGGCCGGCGTCTTCCCCCCTCGTTCCGCGGGTAGCGCCCGCACCTTGGCGATCAACGAGTAGCCGTCTTCCTCCGGCATCCCGATGTCGCACACGAGTACGTCGGGTCGCTCCCGCCGGAGCACTTCCATCGCTTCAGCGGCAGAACTGGCCGTCGCGACTCGGGCGGCGCAATTCTCCAGTACCAAGCGGAACAGTTCGAGCGTGTCCGGCTCGTCGTCAATCACGAGCACGCGCAAGCCGTCGAGTTGCGGCGGACAGTGCAGTGCCCTGCTCGTATCCGCTGTCGGGTGTACCCGCTCTGGCTCGGCTGTGCGCCTCTCCGTGCGCACTGGCAGCAACGGTAAGGAAACCGTGAAGGTCGTTCCTTGCCCCTCGCCCTGGCTTTCAACGTGAACAGTCCCACCGTGCAACTCTACCAACTGCCGCACAATGGCGAGTCCCAGACCCAAACCGCCATGCGCCCGCGTCGTACTCTGATCCGCTTGCCGGAAGCGGTCGAAGACGTGGGGCAGAAACTCCGGCTCAATTCCTTTGCCCGTGTCGCTGACAGTGATCTCGACATGCGAATTGATGCGCTCTAAACGCACCTGCGCGCGCCCGGCTTTAGGCGTGAACTTGATAGCGTTGGAAAGGAGATTCCAGATGACTTGCTGTAAGCGGTCAGGGTCGCCGGAGATCGGTCCGGCAGAAGGGTCGAGCAGTAGTTGCAGGCGTATGCCCTTTGCCTCTGCCGCCGGTCGCACCGCGTCCACCGCCGCCGTAATCACTCCTCCGAGATCAACGGCGCGCACATCTAAGCGGAGTTTGCCGGTGATGATGCGCGAAACATCAAGCAGGTCATCGATGAGCTGCACCTGCGTGCGCGCGTTGCGTTCGATGGTTTCGAGGGCGCGCGTCGTCGCCGCTTCGTCGAAGTTGTTTGTCTGCAACATACGCGTCCAACCGAGTATGGAAGTCAGCGGCGTGCGCAGTTCGTGCGAGAGAGTGGCGAGAAACTCGTCCTTTAGCTGATTGGCTTCGCGCAACTGCTCGGCGGCGTTCCGCTGCTCGTCCACGTCGGTGTTCGTCCCGAACCAACGTATGACCCGACCCTGCGCATCCTTGAGCGGGTTAACGCGTGTCAGGAACCAGCGGAACACGCCGTCAGCCCCTTTGAGCGGGAAATCCATCTCGAACGGCTCGCCCGCTTCGAGCGACGCCTTCCACCGTTCAATTACGCGCGGCAGCACGTTGGGGTCGTGAACCGACTGCCAGCCCCAACCTTCCATCTGCTCCGGCGTCGTTCCCGTGTAGTCGTACCATCGTTGGTTGTACCAGAAGATATGCCCGTCAGGGTTAGCCATCCACGTGAGTTGCGGGATCGAATCGGCGAGGGTGCGCAGTTGTCGTTCGCTCTCCCTAAGCACCTCCTCCGCCCGCACGCGCTCGGAGACATCGCGCACGATGCCGGTGAAGAAGCGACGACCGTCTCTGACGAACTCACCGAAAGAGACTTCCAGCGGTATTTCACGACCGCTCTTGTGCAGTCCGGGCAGTTGGTAGCCATCCCAAGCGATGTGCTTGCGACCCGTCTCAAGGTAGCGCGCGATGCCGGCGTTGTGCAGGTGCCTGAGGTAGTCGGGCATGAGCATAGTAAGCGGCTGCCCCGCTAGCTCCCGGACGGCGTGCCCGAAAATCTTCTCCGCGCCCGGGTTGGCGTAGATGATCGTGCTTTCCTCATCTATGGTGATAATGGCGTCGGAGGCGGTCTCGGTCAACGTGCGGTAACGCTCCGCCGAATCGCGCAGTTCCCGCACTGCCCGCGCCCGCTCGATCGACTCCCAACACCGGTTGACCACGAGCTGTACGAGTTCGACCTCTGCGGGCGTCCAGTGCCGGGTCGTCTTCTGGTGCACCGCCATCCCTGCCACGAACCGCCCCTCCTTGCGCAACGGCACTGAGATGGCAGCCCGAATCTGTGT
Organism: Pyrinomonadaceae bacterium; assembly: GCA_013812565.1. Taxonomy (GTDB): domain Bacteria; phylum Acidobacteriota; class Blastocatellia; order Pyrinomonadales; family Pyrinomonadaceae; genus JACCTF01. The sequence continues at coordinate 3,537 of JACCTF010000915.1, forward strand.
CTGCTCATAACTAGCGCGATCCGCCGCCGTGACGCGCTCGTCCCGTTCTACGTCGGCGACAACATAAGGCTCACCCGCTCGCATCAGTCGTAGCGCCTCGCCGCCGAAGGCGGACATCCGAAACCGCCCGACGATGCTGATCACGTCTTCGCTGCGGGTGTAGTCCCCAGTGATCTGGAAATGATCTTCGTCCGCTTCGACCTCGGCGTATGCACAGCGATCGGCGGCTAGGTGCTCGCCCAAGCTTCGAGCGGTGATCGCCATGATGTTATCTGGGTCGGCGAGCGGCTGCAGCACCTGGCTCAGTTCGGCGAGGAATCGTGCGTGCTCGCTGGCCAGTCTGCGCTCGGTCTCGTCGCGCATGACTTTCGCGTAGCCGCGCAAATGTCCGGTTCCGTCTCTGAGAGCCATCATCAATCCGTTTGCCCAAAAGCGCGCGCCGTCCTTGCGCAGGTGCCAGCGTTGGTCTTCCACGCGCCCCTTTTCTTTCGCGTTACGCAACTCGTGCCCGCAGGCATCTCGCGCGTTGTCCTCGGGCGTGAATATGTCGCAGGCATCACGTCCAACGAACTCATCTTCGGTGTAGCCCAAAAGCTTCTGGACGCCGGGGTTCCAACTACTAACATTGCCTTCGAGGTCGATAGCGAAGATAGCGAAGTCTTCGATGTTCTCGGCTATCAAGCGGAATAGCTCTTCACTCTGAGTTGACAAGCGTGAGGTTTCTTCTTGCTTCATCTCGATTCTCTTAACAGTCTGTGATTAACATCGTGCGGTTAAGTGGTTCAGATAATGTAGCGGGCCGGCTGATCGCCCCCTCCCGGCGCGAGTGCTGCGATCCGCCTCTAGCGTGTAGGAACTTCGGAAGTTGGGAGTCGTCGGCTATTTGGTAGCTTACTTCCATCGCAGAATTATGCTTGTAATGTTTCGTGCTTACATCACACTGTCTGCGGCTTCGTCGGATTTGGAAAGTAATAACCCTTCCCTTCGCGGTTGCGTTGCAAAATTAATTTGAGGCAAAAAGGCTGCGAGGTGTTCAAGCCTAAGCAGCTATCTGGAAAAGGCTCTCGACAAAATTCAGCTGCCCCGTTGTATCATTCCTGTCTAATCTTTTCACCTGTCCCCTCCTGATCATATTCACTGCCTCGACTCCTGGGATTGTTCACTCAGCCGTATCAAAGGGGCGATAGTCCAGACATGCACGCACTCGTTTCTTGATGAATCTATGATCCTGCTTAATTATATTATTCAGGTACTTCACTCTTCATGAGCTTGCAGTCGTGAGGTAACACTTTCGCCTTTCGCCATCCTCGATCGTCTCGGTCACTCTATCTAAGTACGGATTTCAATCAAAAAGCGCGAGCCATGTAAAACCAGCACGAGAATTATGCTCGGCTAGTCATTTATTCATTATATGTCATGCGGAGTGAAATAATTCCACCACAATTTAGATGATAATGGATGAAACGGCAGTGTTGCAAAAATAGCCTCTCAGTTATAATCCATCTCTATCGCAGTTCCAACATATCAGTTGAGGTTAACTCGTGAAGCGCAACTCATCGCCCTTCAAGTGGCGTCATTATGAGTCAACGATCATTCTCCTGTGCGTGCGGTGGTACTGTCGGTACCAACTGAGTTACCGAGATCTGGAGGAAATGATGAATGAGCGTGGCCTCGGTGTAGATCATACGACGATCTTTCGTTGGGTGCAGCATTACGCTCCAGAGATTAACAGGAGAATGCGTCCGCATTTGAAGATGACCGGTACTTCCTATCGCATTGACGAGACTTACATCAAAGTGGGAAGAGAGTGGAAGTATTTGTACCGCGCTCTGGACAAGGAAGGGAACACGATTGAGTTCATGCTCTCGGCGAAACGCGATATTCCCGCAGCAAAACGGTTCTTCAAGAAAATGATGCGAGCCGACCATCGACGGTTACCGTTCTCGGTCTCTGTCGATAAGCACGCATCTTATCCTGATGCTTTTTCCTCTGCGCAGAAGGAGAAAGTGTTGCCCTTTGACTGCCGCTTGCGGCGCACGAAGTATCTGACGAACATCGTCGAGCAGGATCACCGCTTCGTGCGCAGGAGGTGGCGAGCGATGCAATGCTTCCGCTCATTCCACACGGCGGAACGAACATTGGAAGGTATCGAAGCCATGAATA
>JACCTF010000917.1 GCA_013812565.1 Pyrinomonadaceae bacterium
GACCTACGGTTTACGAAACCGTTGCTCTACCAACTGAGCTAAGGTGGCTGTGGCTTGACGTGAGGGACAATATACGGAGACACTTCACGGGCTGTCAAGAATGAGGCTGTCGATAGAAAGGATGAAAACGAAATGCCGAAAGATGGATCGCGTAACGCCGACCAGTTCAAGATTCGCGGCGGGCAGATTAACGATTTCGAGTTTAATAAGAGACAGAGGGCGGGGCGGCAGAATGCACACGACTTTGCGAAGCAAGATGAAGAACGGCAGACGCGCGAAGGCGAGACGCCCGCCGCGCCCCAGACAGAGGCCGAACGCATTAAGCAGTTGATGGCGGATGTGCGTGAGAAGGTGCAGCGCAAAAAGCGGAAGAAGGCTGCACCGCCACAACCTCAACCAGTTGCTACACAGAAGATCGGCAGCGGGGCCGCTGAACTCGAAGCGACAAAAAGTGTCGCAGGCAAGAACACCGTTGCCGCAAAGCAGCCAGCCGCAAGGAAGAAGACCGCCGGTGAAAAGAGCACGGCTCGAAAGTCAGAAAGCTAGTTATCAAACCGGACTATTGAGGTGAAACTTATGACACTACAGCAGCAAAGAAAGCCTGCAGAAGATGTCCGCGACGAAACCAGAAACAATCAAGAGAATGAGCTTGAAGCTGAAGAAGAATCCGCGGCCGCAATGGGTGCAGATGTGCCGCAACCGCCAGACGCCTCCGAGACCACCGAGGGCCAACCGTCCTGAAGCGGACAGCCTTGAGATCGAAGAAGAAACCTACGAAAGCGGTGAACATGGTAAAAGTTCATCGCTTTTTAGTTTCAACTTTTAAATCTATTGTGTGCTCCGTCGCTCGGGTTGCAAGAAGTTAAGAAGTTGCCGGTCTATTTCGGCATGTGCTCAAAATCGGTTACGATGTGCCCGAGCGTTCTTCGCCGATTCTTATCCGCCAACCGTGTCGTCTGTTATGCAAAGCAATTGTGTTTCGCCAAGCTCGGCTTTTCCAAGTAAGCTATCTTCTAAAATCTTTCAACGCATGATTCTGTGGCCTGCTGCCCAGTTAACGGCCTCGCTGCTTGTGGCAGTTGCTTGTACGCTCGCCTCGACGCCTGCACTTTCAGCGCAGAAGAACGAGCGCGCGGCGGTGCAAACGCGGCTGCCGTCGCCGGAGACAATCGTTAACGCTTACTTGAAAGCGGTCGGCGGCAAAAAGCGAGTGGCGACCATCCGGGATGCGACCTACGAATGGACGGCTTTCCGAAAGAACCAAACTGAACCCCAGGTGAGCGTGCGCATCCGCACCAAAGCTCCTGCTTCGACGCGGATTGACAGAACGACAAAGGATGGTGAAACCAGCGTCGGGGCGAATCCGCGTACTGCTTGGGAGCGTAGCTCGCAAAACATCCTCCGCACGCTAACGGACGCCGAAGCGAAAGCCACTAAGCTGGAAGCTACGCTTACGGCAAGTCGCCTTGCTAATCTCAAAAAGCAGAACATCCTCGCCCGCACCGTCGCGCTCGAAGAAAAGAGAGGCGAGGCGAGCGGGGAAACCACAAGCGAGCCTGCTTACGTCGTCGAGTTCACCACGCGCGAGGGAGCACGTCTGCGCTACTGGTTCGGCGCATCCAGCAAACTGCTGCTGAAGACCACTGATGACACGCGCCGCATCACCGTGCGGTTCGGCGAATACAAAACAGTGAACGGACTGCTTGAACCCCACCGCATTGAGGTGGGCGAGCCGGAAGCCTTGACGCTGCAACTGCAAAACGTCCGTTACAACACCAACATAAGCGACGCGGTCTTCAATCCGCCGAGCGCCGAAAGCCTGGACATCACCGCGCTGCTGCATGAACTGAGAGGCAACCAGAAGACGCTCGATGAACGCGCGCGTCAGTACACCTGCATACAAAAGCAGACGGAGCGCGAAATCAATGATCGCGGCGAAATCAAAAAGGAGAAGGTTAAAATCTCCGAGGTCTATCCGCTGCCCGGAAGACGTCCGGTCTTCAAGTTGATCAGCGAGGACGGCGTGCCGCTTTCTTCAGAGCGTGCCGAGAGGGAAGCAAAACGCGCCGGGGAGGAACTCGCCGAAGCCGAGCGCGACATAGAGAAGAAGCAGAAACGTGAGCGCGAGCAGGGTGCGAAGGAGAACGGCGGCAGTATCTTCGAGGAGGATGAAGACGCCCGCTCAATCGTCGAAGCCCTGTTGCGCGCGAGTGATTTTGTCGCGCCGCGCCGCGAACGCTTTCGAGACCGAGACGCGGTAGTCTTCGACTTTCTCCCGCGCGCGGATTTTCGTCCCCGCAATCGCCTCGATTCCGTTGTTGCTAAACTCAACGGCATCGCCTGGATCGACGTGGCGGATAAGCAGTTGATGCGGTTTGAAGCGCGCCTCACCAAAGGCTACAAAATCGGCGGCGGATTGCTCGTCTCCGTGCGCCCGGGTGCAACGCTCGTGATTGATCAGACGCGACTGCCGGACGGGTTGTGGATGCCGCACCGCGCGCAGTTCAACGCCTCGGTCAAATTCCTGCTCGTCGCGGGCGTCACCGCCAACGTGGCGCTGGAATGGAGCGACTACCGCCGCTTCAACACCGAGACCGGAGACGTTAAGCTGGAGCAGCCGAAAGCGCAGCCTTAGATTGGGAGAAGAAGGCAGAAGGCAGATGGAAAGCGTTGATTCGATGTTGTTGGGTGTCAAGTTTATATTTCATCTGAGGGCTGTCGAAACTCCGGGCTGCTTTCTGCCTTCTATCTGTTCTCTGTGCCCTTTGTGGTGAAGAACATTCCCCGCCCTCAACCGAGAGGTGATAGTTTACTGAAAGTTCAAGGAGCAATGCTTTGATGAAGACGGATGAAGTCGTAGTAATCGGCGGCGGTTTTGCCGGAGTGGAAGCCGCCTGGCAAGCGGCCAACGCGGGCGCGCGTGTGCGTCTCTACGAGATGCGTCCCGTGGTGCGGACACCCGCGCATCGCACAGATAAACTTGCCGAGATCGTTTGTTCCAATTCGTTGAAATCAGATGAGCCGGGCAGCGCGCCGTATCTTCTCAAAGAAGAGTTGCGGCGCGCCGGTTCGCTCGTGATGGAGGCTGCCGCCGAGACGCGCGTCCCGGCCGGTGCGGCGCTCGCCGTTGATCGACACCGCTTCGCGCAGATCATCACCGAACGCATTGAGGCGCATCCACGCATCACGCTGGTGCGCGAAGAAGCCACACGCGTTCCTGATGATGCCGTTACCATCATCGCCGCAGGACCCTTATGCTCAGACCTGTTGGCTGCGGAGATTGCCAGGCTGACGGGTGATGATCAACTCTATTTCTACGACGCCATCGCGCCGATTGTGTCCGCTGATTCGATTGATCACAACATCGCATTTCGTGCGGCGCGTTACGGCAAGGGCGGCGACGATTACCTAAACTGTCCGATGGATGCAGGGCAGTATGACGAATTCTACGGGGCGCTCATCGAAGCCAAGAGCGTGCCGCTGCACCGCTTTGAAGAAACGCGTTGGTTCGAGGCGTGTCTGCCTATAGAGGAGCTTGCCCGGCGCGGGCGTGATACATTGCGTTACGGACCGATGAAGCCCGTCGGCCTCCCCGATCCGCGAACGGGGCGCGAGCCATTTGCCGCGGTGCAGCTACGCCAAGAGAACTTGATGGCCGATGCCTACAACCTGGTCGGCTTCCAGAATCATCTACGCTACGGCGAACAAGCACGCGTGCTTCGATTGATTCCCGGACTCGAACAAGCAGAGTTCTTGCAGTACGGGCAGATACATCGTAATACTTACATCTGTGCTCCGCGTTTGATCACATCGACGATGCAGACGCGCGAGCGTCCACACGTC
>JACCTF010000929.1 GCA_013812565.1 Pyrinomonadaceae bacterium
CGCCAGTATGTCACGCGCCGCATTACCACCTTCGGCGCGGCCCGTCGTGTCGGGCAACTGGCCTCCATGCGGGGGGGAACATCGCCGCTGAGCCTTCCACAAGTTCCGCGTCCTTCGGTTGACATAGATGTTGAGGAACGTTTGCTGGACCGTCTTGACCCGGGCCGCCAACTCGACCGGTTGAGCCGCTTCCTGTTACGTCGTGAGCGACTCGCGGCGCTGCGTGGTGAATACATGTATTTTTATACTGAGCTACGCGAAGCGGGTGGCCGCGGCTTGGCGGGCGTGAACGTTAACACCGGGCGCACCGAGCGTGCGATCCGTCTAAGCGATCCTGATCCCCGCTTTGTTGTCGATGAAGCGACAAGTTTGCTCTACACAGCAAACGAAAATCGCTTGCTCGCGTATAATGCCCGACCGTGAAGGAGCACATCGCTGACCGTTACGTCCTTCATTACACTCAGGTTACTGATTTGACCAAGGAAGTCATCTCAAAACTCTTGAAACAGGCTAAAACATTAGGTTCAAGTAGTATTTGATGATGAATACGCGCACAAAAGCCCGATACGCTCTTTGACTTTCTTCAAACATTTGTCCTAGCCGACGATTGTTATTGACCCATGCGAAACTGCGCTCGACTTTCCATCGTTGCCGATTATAGCGTTTCTCTTTTTTATCTTTCGGCGGTCTACCCAAAGGAATAGAGACATGATTTTTTCGATAAGGGGCATTGGGGGTGATGCGTCGCTTGCGTAATTCACGGCGCAATGGTTCGCTGTCATAACCTTTGTCTAAACCCAATCGTGTTGGTCTGCGACGCCGCTTGCCAATGCGCATTGAATCAATGGTTGCTAACAAGTTTCGTTGGTCGTTCCAGTTGGCTCGACCGATGGTGAAAGCTAAGGGATGACCATGCGCGTCAATCACTAAATGACGTTTTATGCCGCGAATTAGGTGTTTTCCTGAAAACCCTACTTCTTTTTTGCCCCCTTTTTTGACTTCACCACACTGGCATCGTGGTAAGCATTTTTGAGATTGATGAAACCTGTTCGATAAGCTTCTTTCAGCAGGTCGGCGACAATTTTCTGCCACACGCGTCGTCTTTGATAATCCAGCAGTCGGCGATGGCACGTTTGATAACTTGCGTTGATGTCATGTGGCAAGTATTCCCATGGACAGCCTGTCGCTAGAACATAAAGAATGCCATTGATGACTTCGCGGTCATCAACCGGCGTGCGTCCTGTCCATTTCGGTTTGGGCAAAAGTGGTTTGATGCGCTTCCATTGGGCATCAGTTAAATCGGAACGATATGCTTTGCGTTGGACCATAAACTCTTACCTTGAATAAGAGTTTTGACGCCAACTCAAGTTTTATCAAATATCAATCGCTATTTTCATTGGCAAATTTGCCTACTTTCTTAGTTTTGAGATGACTTCAAGGAGATTTGTCGATGAAGCGTATGCTCATAGGTTTACTGCTCTGCCTTGCCGTCGCTGTGCAAGCGGCGGCGCAGAGTACAGCGAAGCTGCAAGGGCAAGTTGTGTGCTGCGCGGAGTGTTGGGCGAAGGCTGATCGCACAAAGGTTGAATACGGCACGGCGGAAGATTTATTGAAGGCGCAATCCTGTGTTGCGGGCGGCGACCCGACGTTGCTCGCGGTGCGTGAAGGCGACCGTATGACCTTGTATCAGTTAGAACAAGGCAAGTTTCGTCTTCCCGGAAAAGATTGGTTGGAGTATGTCGGCAAACGTATCAGGGTGACGGGCGCGGTGCGAGAGAAGAAAGACACGGAGATCATCCGTGTTGATGCGCTCGAAGTGCTTGCGCCGAGCGTGGCGGAACGTGAAGCGGCGAAAGCCCTCGGAACTGAAGTTGATCTGACGCTCAAAGATTTATTCGGCGTGGAGCAGCGCTTAAGTGGGCTTAAAGGCCGCATCGTCATCTTGAACTTCTGGGCGACTTACTGCGAGCCGTGTCGGAGAGAGATGCCGGACCTGGCGGCGGTACAAAACGAATACGCCGCTTTGGGTGTGCAGGTCGTCGGCGCAGCGGCGGACGGGGCGGAAGATCGAGCTAAAGTTTTGCAATTCGTCAAAGAGACAAAGATTAACTTCCCCGTTTGGATCGGCGCAAACACGATTGACATGATGCGCTTCGGCCTCGGTGCGGCGTTGCCGGGGACGGTCATCATCGACCGTAGTGGACGGATTGCGAAAGTTATCTCAGGCATCGTCAATCAAGCGGAGTTGAAAAAGCATATTGATGCGATGCTTGCGACGAACCAAGCGACGGCGGAGGCAAAACTTAAAGCTGGAAAACGCGAGCAGACGGCTTCGGCTAAAACCGAACCAAGCGAAGTGTCTGCGGTTCCGAGTTGACCGCTTTGACCGGGCGAAGGTCGCGCCGTGAGCGGGACGGGACAAGAAGACATAAATAAGTGGACATACGGCGTGCGGGTCATCTCGAACCAGATCGACCGTGCGAAGTGGCGCAATACGCTGACATATAGATTCCACCCACGCGTGACTTTGGGAGTTGAATACAACCCGTTGGCCGAGAAAGTTTCGCCGCTTGCGAACATGGTCGCTCTGACAGAGACGCAGAAGCGTCCGGCGCTCATCTTAGGCACAAGCTCTGACCGCATCGGAACACCTTACGGTCAATCGTTCTACGCGACATTGAGCAAGAATCTACGACGCGTGACGGGCTTACCCGTTGCGCCTTACGTGGGGATAGCTTACGGCACGTTTGACGACCGCCTCCGAGGGATCGGCGGCTTGAACATCAACTTCAGTGAGCGCCTTAGTTCAACCATCCTCTTTGACGGGGTGCGAGTGCACCCGGTCGTCAACTACACACGTGGACGGCATCAGTTCGGCGTTATCTTTGAACGCGGACGCCATCCCGGCGTGAGTTACAGCATTTCGTTCTAAGCTCGACTTTATCCAATCTCAGCGATCGTGGAGGCTCGCGGTTGGCAGCCCGTATCAGCTTACAAGTTGTTCATGTACGAACAGTCGTTGCTGCTCTTTTCGTAACTCCGATGTCATATCGCGCTA
>JACCTF010000935.1 GCA_013812565.1 Pyrinomonadaceae bacterium
TCCTGCCTGCCATGAGCGCGCGAGCGCGAAAACGAAGTGGCGCAGGCAGGCGAGGTGACGAATAATCACGCCGGTTAAGCGTGCCTCGGCACGCTTTGGCAGGCAGGATGCCTGCGCTCCCGGCAAAGCGACTTCTTTACTTAATGCCATTGCCCTTAAGATAATGTTAGTGATAGGGACAGCGGCTATCACCTAATCCTGAACGGTTGCCGGCTGACTGTGATAGAGCGCATACACGGCTTCTTTCGCCTCGGGCGGGAAGCACACGCGGTGCAGGCGGTGATTACGCTGAAGCCCGCGCACCGCGTCGCTCACCTCGCTGATCTCGCGTATGTGCGGCCGCGCATAGCCGTCTTCGACATAGATGCGTGCGTTCGGATCGACGCCCTCGGCCGTGTAGTAAACATGAGACGCGTCGCTGGCATGGTCTTCGACGAAGTAATAATCGGGGGGAAACCCGGCTCGCTCAATGCACTCGCGGGCTGCCATCAGAAAGCTGTCGCGTTCTTCTTCGGGCATGTCGAGGTCAACGGCTTTGAAGAGGCGGCGGCCGATGAAGCGTCGGCTCAGATCGCGCAGGATCGGATCGGCGGCACGCTGCCACTGTTTGACGTGAAAGAGAACGTCCGAGTCATCCATCTCCAAGTGGTCTTCAAGGGTGAGTGATGCGCGCCGGAGAACCTTCTCGAACGCTGTGCCCGGAGCACACCATACCTCCTCGCCTGCTTCGATGAGTTCGAGCGCGCGGCGTAGAGCCGAGCGCAGCACCGCTTCGGCTGAACGCAACGTGCGATGAAAGTAGACTTGACGAAACATGTAGTAGCGCGCTTGCAGATATTCTTCTACGGCGAAGACGCCGCGCGCCGAGACATAGATACGATCCGTCTGCTGATCCACGGCCAGCGCATTGATGATCCACTCTAGATCGTAGAGGCCATACTTCGCGCCGGTCATCAACGAATCCCGCAGCAGATAATCCATCCGATCCACGTCCAACTGCGATGACACGAGCTGCGCGAGGAACGCCGGTCGAAAAGTTCCCTCAATGATACTAGCGACCCGACCCGGCATCTCCGCAGAGTAAGCGCCGAGCACCTGCCCGACTTCCGTCGCTTCGCTCCTAACCGCCTGCACCGTCCACGCTTCGTGATGAAAACCAAGCACCTTCTCCATTACGTGCGAGAACGGCCCGTGTCCGATGTCATGCAGGAGCGCCGCCGCACAACTGGCCGTCCGATCTTCCTCCGCAATCGGGTAAGTTTCACTCAGACGGTCGAGCACTCGCATCATCAAATGCAGCACGCCTAAGCTGTGCGCAAAGCGGGAGTGCTCCGCGCCTTGATACGTGTAGAGCGCCAGCCCCAACTGCTTGATGCGGCGCAGACGCTGGAACTCCGGCGTGTCGATGAGGCGCACTATCAACCGGCCTTCCGCCGTATCCGCACTGACACGAATGATGTTATGCACGGGATCACGGTAGATACGTTCTGCCACGGTTCCAAGCCTTCCTCAATAGTCAGAGACTACGCTTCACGGTGATTTAATTAGCCGTCCGGCAAGCAGCGATGCTTATCTTTACCGGGCCTTTACCGGATGATGTGATGATGCACGCGGCAAGTCTAACATGAACGAGGAGTCGGATTGTCGCACATCCGCTCCCTCCGAACGCGCTTCTATCTACTCAGCAAAATCTTCATCGCTCGCGCTCTCGACCAAGCAGATAGACGCCGCTTTGGTGCGCCCGCCCGGCTGAACGATAAAACTCTTTGACGGTGTATTTCGCTGCCAGCGCTCTGGTAAATGCCCGCCGGGTTGCTTCGCGCCAACGAACCGCGAGTGTCGCGTCTCTCTTTTGCAGTGAGTTGATGTCAGTCGGAATCTCGATCAACGCATCTTCTTGAGCAGTCGTTCCGGCCGATTCATGTTCCTGCGGCGCATCGTCCACAGCGCATTGAACCAGCGGGATGATTCGTTCAAATTCTGGGGGCGGATGTTCGAGATGTGTTGTTCCATCTAGTCGCCTCCGAACGCGCGGAGTGTTGAGCAGCCATGTGACCCAGAGGCGGTCGGTGCCCGTATCTTGATGGAGAAAGCTCGTCGTCGCTTCGCCGTAGAAATTAATCTTATATGTGTCAGCGATACAGCCGAGCTTAGCGAAGTTAAGATAAGCATTTCGACTTTGCAGCGGATCAAACGTCCAGGTTATTCGATCAATCCCTTGGGCCAGCGCTCTCTCGCGCTGCGCCAGTTTAAGTTGATAGCCGAGATTCGCGCGGCGGTATGCGGGCTTGACCGCCAACATGTCCGAGTGCATCGTCGTGTGCCCATCCTCGCGGCCGATGAACCCATAAACAAAACCGGCGAGCGTCTCTCCGTCAAACGCTCCAATGAGCGTGCCGCCGACGGCAATGGTCGGGATCATCGTCATCAGCGGCACGATCTCGCGCTCGCTAAATCCCCATACCTCCTGCTGCAAATCTTCGACAAGCCGCATCTCCGCGATACTCTTGATGTTTTTAATAATCATTTTGAAATTAGCCACAGAGGCACCGCAGACACAGAGATAAAAGCTAATTGGTAAAAAGCTAGAGCATTAAGCGCTTGATGTCTGTCTTTAGTAGCCGTGAGTTGAAGTTGATAAGTAGCCCAACCTGTTTGCATGTTACATCCTTCATCTTCTCTGTGGCTCTGTGGCTAATCTATTTGTGGCGCAGGATCATGCCTGGTTTATGACCCGTCGTTTGCCCGTCACGCCAAACCTCAACGCCGTTGACGAAAACCAGATTGATGTGCTCGGAGGTCAAGCCCGGTTCCGCGAAAGTTGAGCGGTCAACGACACGCGCCGGATCGAAGATCACAAGATCGGCTTTCATCCCGGCGCGCAGAAAGCCGCGATCCTTTAACCCCAACCGCTCAGCAGGAAGTCCAGTCATCTTGCGGATCGCCTCTTCGAGCTTGAGCCACGACCGCTCCCGAACAACGCGCCCGAGCACGCGCGGAAAAGATCCCGCCCCGCGTGGGTGGCGCATCCCGATGCCGCCGTCGCTGCTGACCATCACCCACGGCGTTTGATAGAAGGTGCGGATGTCCTCATCCTTCATCGCATGACAGACAACGCCCGCGCCGCCGTCTTTAACGATCTGCATATACATCTCGACCGGCGTTACGCCCTGATTTTGCGCAAGCGTTGCGAGCGTTTTGAATTCATACTCAGGATGCTTCTTGAAACTGGTGATTGTCACGTTCGCTGCGCCACCCACATCAGCCAACCCCTTGGCGACGTGTGTAGAGTCGTCGTGGCGTCCGCTTGGAACCAGCACCTTGATGCCTGAACTCCACGCCGTGTAAGGGTAGCAGTCGGCCGTCACGTCAACGCCGCGCCGTCGTGCTCGGTCGATGAGCGCAACGACTTCCGCGCTGCGTCCCCACACCACCTGACTGCCAAGCTTGATGTGCGAAATCTGCACCGGAAGACGAGCTTCTTCGCCGATGCGGATGGCTTCCGCT
>JACCTF010000939.1 GCA_013812565.1 Pyrinomonadaceae bacterium
AACGAATAGTGGTGCCGCTCTTCGCCTTCTTCCTGATGAAGACGCGCCGGATCAAAGGCTCCTACGTCGAAAGCGCCATGATGCACGAGAGAATCGTCGAAGCTATTCCGACGATGGATGCCGCCGAGTTGAGACAGCTTCAGATTAATACATTGGGTGAGTTTAAAGGCGAGATGCTAACAAAACTGCTGCCCGAAGATGGGTAAGCACGAATCTTCATCAGCACGACTGCCGCCGCGAAGTTTGTGCCGTGGTAACGCTCCACAGGCTGATTCATATTCATGATTTCAAGCAACGTATAAAACAACACACAAATCGTGCCTCTACTAAAAGCCATTTCGATCAGTAAATCCTTCGCTGGCGTACAAGCCCTTAAAGGAGCGTGCCTCGAACTTTGTGCGGGCGAGGTGCATGCGCTCGTTGGTGAAAACGGAGCCGGCAAATCAACACTGATCAAAATTATTACCGGCGCTCTTCAAGCTGATTCTGGAAAGCTGGAGGTAAACGAACGAATCATTGAGGACAACACTCCACTGCTTGCAAAGTCACTTGGCATTGCGGCGATCTACCAGCAACCGGCACTCTTTCCCGACTTAAGCGTTGCGGAAAACATCGCCTACGGTATTGAAGGAATAGGACATACCGGAACTCAGCGCACCGCTTGGCAACGCATCGATTGGCGGGAGCGTCGGCACACGGCGCGTGAGCTTCTGGCGCGCATCGGCGCAAGGATCGACGTGGAAACCTACGTGAGCGACCTCACAATGCCTCAACAGCAGTTGGTTGAGATTGCGCGTGCCCTCGGGACGCAGGCGAAAATTCTCATCATGGATGAACCGACCGCCTCACTGGCCGAGGAAGATGTTGCTAATCTCTTTCGGGTGGTTCGCGAATTGAGCGCCGCAGGCGTGGGCATCATCTATATTTCTCATCGGTTGGATGAACTTTTCGAAGTGGCTGATAGAGTAACGGTGTTGCGCGACGGAAGCACGATTGCGACTCGCGCAATGAGCGAGACGAATCGTCAAGAGTTGATTCACTTGATGGTCGGTCGCGAACTGGCAGCCGTCTTCCCGAAACAACAAATTCCTATCGGAGACACGATCTTCGAGATTCGCAACCTCGTTTGCAAAGCTTCCGGTGTGCAAGACATAAGCTTGCACGTCGGCGAAGGAGAGATTCTGGGTCTTGCCGGACTTGTCGGATCGGGACGCACGGAACTGGCAAAAACCATCTTCGGGCTGACTCCGGCGGATAGCGGCGAGATCATTTTGCGTGGGCGTCCTGTTCGCATCGAGAGTCCGGCGCAAGCCATCGAACACGGGCTTGCATATGTCCCCGAAGACCGGCGCGCGCACGGCGTCATTATGGAAATGCCTATCTCCGCCAACATAACGCTTGCGGTTCTCAGAAGGATTTCCGAATACGGATTTCTTGATTTCAAAAGCGAACAAGTTATTGCCGCAGATTTCACCCGACGGCTCGGAGTCAAAACGCCTTCCCTGTTTGCTCCCGCCGGTGATCTTTCGGGTGGCAACCAGCAAAAGGTGGCCCTCGGTCGCTGGTTGGCATTGAACCCGTCGGTAATCATTCTTGACGAGCCGACACAAGGCATCGACGTTGGCGCGAAAGCTGAGATTCATCATTTAATCGGAGACCTCGCCAGACACGGAATGGCGATTATCATGATCTCATCAGAACTGCCGGAGATACTCGGCATCAGCGACCGCATCGCGGTGATGCACGCCGGAAGGATCGCCTGCACGCTGAAGCGAACGGAAGCGACACAGCAAAAAATCCTTGCGCTGGCATTGGGACATCCACTGAGCGAGGTAGATTCGTATGGCTTGGCCTCCAGTACGCAAAGCAGCACACAAGACATCACACAAAGCGGCACACAAGATCATCGACAGCCTCAATCGCTATAAACGCGAATGGTCTGCCGCAATCGCTTACGCCGTTTTGCTGTTTGTGGTCGCGGCGGCTGCGCCTTCCTTCTTCAGCATCGGTAATCTGCGCGACGTGGCGCTCAGCAACGCGCCGGTGCTCGTCGTTGCCGTCGGAATGACGCTGGTGATTTTAGCCGGGCATATAGACATCTCCGTCGGTTCACAGTTCGCCGTGTGCAGCGTCGCCGCCGGATACTTAGCAAAGATCGGAATGCCTTTGCCATTATTGGCGTTTTCCGTAGTGATAGTCGGCAGCATTGTCGGCGCACTCAATGGCACGATTGTCTCCGGTCTCGGCATTCCATCTATCGTGGTCACCTTAGCGACGATGGTTGCGTGGCGCGACGCCCTGCGCTGGACTACTGAGGGAGCGTGGGTGCAAGGGCTACCCGGTGATTTCCAATGGTTTGGCTTCGGACAGCTAAGGGGACAGTGGCTTATTGTCATCATCGCGCTCACAGTTGGGGCAAGCATGCTATGGATTCTGAACAATCTGGCGACGGCGCGTGCCGTGTACGCGGTTGGTTCGGATGTGGAAGCGGCTCGGC
>JACCTF010000955.1 GCA_013812565.1 Pyrinomonadaceae bacterium
TTTTCATGGTTCTATCTCCTTCGATTCTGTTGACAGCAAAGGAAGGTTAAGCGTATAACCCGTCGTGACAACACTCAAAAGTTCTCGACCTTGCGCCCGATCCACCGAGCGTTAATCGCTTCAACAGTTAAATACGACTGTATCTCAAACCATGTGAGGAATGGTAAGTAAAACCTTTGACCATTAGCCACACACCTGCACTACGAAAGGACTCACGATGATCCGTCACAAGCTTTTCTGCGCTGTGCTTACAGTAATCTGCGCCTTCACCGTTTCGTTGCTCACCTATGCACAATCTGATCGCGGTGTTCTCACTGGGAATGTTACTGATGCGGCCGGGAGCGTTGTTCCAGACGCAACCGTGACGGCAACGAACATTGGCACTAACGCCGTCTCGCGCACCACCTCGACGGGTGACGGAGTCTATACGATTCCTGCGTTGCCTGCCGGAAATTACCGAGTCCGAGTTGAGAAGAGCGGCTTCAAAGTTTCCGAGGAGCAAAGTGTCGCGGTCGCCGCCGCAACTACGACCAGCGTTGATGCCGCGCTCGAACCCGGGGCGCTCACCGAAACCGTTGAGATTACGGGTGAGGCCACGCAACTGCAAACCAACGACGCCAAGATTTCGACCACTGTTCCCAACAGACTCGTTGAAGAGTTGCCGCTCGTGGTCGCGGGCGCGGTGCGTAGTCCATTCGATTTAGCGGCGACCACTCCGCAGGCGAAGAATCTTGGCGATGGTAATTTCGTACTCGGCGGCGGGCAGGGCGGATCATGGGGCATGACGCTCGATAGCGTCGCGGCGGGCACGAGTCGCTTCGGTTCAGTGCAGTGGGCCAGCGTCAACACCCCGTCGCTTGACGCGATCACCGAGTTTACGGTTGACACGAACGGCTACAAAGCCGAGTTCGGGCGGGCGATGGGCGGCATCATGCAGTTCACCTCGAAGTCGGGAACCAACGCCTTGCACGGCACGCTCTATGAGTTTGTGCGCAACGACTTTTTCGACGCCCGCCGCTGGAATGAAGTTACGCCGAACATAGACGCCGCAACGGGCAGGCGCAGAGAAGGCAGGAAGCAAACGATCAAAGGAGTTTTCAAGCAGCACGACTTCGGCTTCTCGGTCGGCGGCCCGATCTTGCTGCCGCGTTTCGGCGAAGGCGGCAAGGCGTATCTTTCAGGGCGCGACAAAGCTTTCTTCTTTGTCTCCGGCGAGTTTTTCCGTAACCGCGTCGGGGCATCAAGCGGTACTTTCAGCGTGCCGACGCCGGAGATGTACAACGGCGACTTCAGCAACTGGGTAGATGAAAGAGGCAACCGAGTGCCGATCTATGATCCGGCCACGACACGACCCGATCCGAGCAACCCCGGACGTTTCATCCGCGATCCGTTCCCCGGCAACATAATCCCGCGCGAAAGATTTTCGAACTTCGCGCGGGCAGTGGTTGGCAACACCGGCGTACTCCAGCCGAATACCGGCGCGCGACCCGGGACAAGCCAGTATGTGCGCAACAATTATATAAACACAACGGGCACGGTGCTCGACCCGTGGGACAAGTTCAGCGTCAAGCTCGACTACAACTTCTCGGAGAAGAATAGGATCAGCGGTCTTTACAACTTCGGTCAACATCAGCGGGTTGGGGGACCTGAAGGCTTTCCCGGTCTGCCCGGGGTATTCGGCGGCGAACGCACCGGCAATCAACGCTCCGACGTGTGGCGCTTCAACTACACGCGGGTCGTGACACCGACCATCGTCAACTACTTCTTCGCCGGTTTTAACAAATGGCGAGAGATTAACCGATCGACAAACGCAACCGGCGGCTGGCGCGGGCGCGGTGTCTGCTTGGGCGGAGCCTTCGACTGCGACTACAACTTTCCGGTTCTTCAGTTCTCTGATTACAACCAGTGGGGCAACGCGGCGGCCGACGGCTCGGAAAATCCGATCTACTCATTTGGCGACGATGTGACAATCACCCGTGGCCGCCACACTTTCAAGACCGGCTACCTCTACGAGCGCGTTCACTACAATGGTTTTGGACGCCAAACCATCTCAGGTCGGGCTTTCTTCGACCGCCGCTTGACGAGCGTACCCACCAATAACAATTTAACAACCGGCGGCGGCAACTCCTTTGCGGCCTTTCTCCTCGGCACCGCTTGGGGCGGCGGCACAGAGAACGACCGGTTTGTTCGTCAGCAGTTCCGCAGTCACGCGATGTACTTCCAGGATGACTGGAAGATTAATCGAAAATTAACCTTAAACCTCGGCATACGCTATGAATTCACTCAGCCGCCGTTAGAGCGCGACGACAAGTGGAGCGACTTCACGCCTAATCGACCGAATCCGCGCGCGGGCGGCATCCCCGGCGCGCTCCGGTTCGCCGGTTTCGAGCCGGGCGAAGAAGGAAACCGCGAGCTTGTTGATACGTGGTTCGGCGGCATCGGCCCGCGCATCGGCTTGGCTTACAGCCTTGATGACAAAACGGTGATCCGCGCTTCGGCGTCACGCAGTTTCGGTGTTACCAAAGCGGTCGGCGGCAGCACGCACTTTGAAGGCGCAATCACGATCTACAATGTCGATTCGGCAAATACCGGCATCACTCCCACTTTCCTCACAGATGTAGGCATACCGGGGGTGCCTCAGCCGCCGAGCGTCGATCCGTCCTTCTCAAACGGTAACTCGACCGCCTGGTGGCAGAACGAAGTGACACGCTTGCCCGAACAATATGACTGGTCGCTCTCTGCTCAACGACAGCTTCCCGGAGACTTTGTCATCGAAACCGCTTACACCGCGACGTCCGGCGTGCATCTCGTCTCTGGAGTCTTGCGGTATAACCAAGTGCCGAGCCGGTATCTACAACAGTATGGCCCTGCTGCTCTGCGGCTCAGTTTCAGCCGGAATCCGGCAGAAGTAGCGGCTCTGGGTATCAGGGAGCCTTTCCCAGGCTTTAGTCAGCTTTGGACCAACAATGGTCGAAGCCTTGGGAACGACACGGTTGCGCGCGCGCTACGTCCGTTCCCGCAGTACGGCGACATTGACACCGGCAACGGTAACGGAGACCGCTCCGGTCACTCGACATATCACGCGGGCATCCTCAGACTTGAGAAGCGCTTCTCCCAGGGATTTCTGCTGCAAAGCTCCTACGTCTTCTCGAAGATACTGACAGATAGCGATAACTGGGGATCGGGCGGCGCGCTCGACCACTACAATCGTCGACTGGAGAAGTCCATCGGCGCGAACGATCAAACGCATCTCGCCAAATTCAACTACGTCATCGAACTGCCGTTCGGCGAAGGCAGGAGGTTCTTGCAGGAAGGCGCGTTGTCGAAAATCTTCGGCGGCTTCCGCTTAGCCGGTGTGCATCTCTACGCCAGCGGCACGCCGCTCGGATTCATCGCCGGCACGGCTTGCGGCACTATCCCGATCTTTAACGGTCGCTGCCCGCTCACCGTAACGAGTTATGAAGGATGGATCGCGGACAATAACGGGGATTACCGCGGCAGCGACCGTTTCTTCAATCGCGCGGCCTTCCCAACTCAACCGACGGGTCAACTGGGCAACTCCACCCGGCTCAACTCGAAGGCGCGCACCCCCTCGC
>JACCTF010000962.1 GCA_013812565.1 Pyrinomonadaceae bacterium
CGACGATGTTTGCCCAGGGTCGCGGCACTCGTATCCAACCGCTGAAGCGCATCAAGTTGCCGCACTCGCTTGGGCAATTCTACTCAGCGGTCACTAACTTTCTCGGCTTCGATATGTTCGCGGGCGACGAATGGAAGGTGATGGGATTGGCTGCATATGGCAAGCCGAAGTATTACGACTTCTTCGCGAAGCAGGTGCTGTCAGTAAACGGCAATCATGATTTTCACGTAGACATCAACGTACTGGATCACCATTTGGCGAAGCGTTATCAGTTTAGCCCGGCGGCGGTTGAGGCGCTCGGTCAGCCGCGCCAAGCCGGAGAAGATATTGCCGAGAAGCATCAAGACATTGCCGCCAGTGCGCAACGTGTGCTTGAAGATACTGTGCTTCATCTGCTTCGCGGACTGCATGAACAGACTGGAGAAGAGAACTTGTGTCTGGCGGGAGGCGTGGCGTTCAACTCCGTGATGAACGGGCGCATCATGCAGGAGTCGCCGTTCAAAAAGTTCTTCATTCAACCCGCCGCCGGAGACGCCGGGTGCTCGCTCGGCGCAGCCTACCTCATCCATCATACTCTGCTTAAAGAGCCGCGAGGGTTTCAGATGGAGCATGCTTACTATGGACCGGGCTTTAGTTCGGAAGAGTGCCGGACGGCGCTTCGTCAAGCCGAGCTTCAGTTTGAAACCTTGCCCGATGTAGAACTGCTTCCGCGTGTCGCCGGGCTGATCGCCGGCGGCGCAATCATCGGATGGTTTCAAGGGCGCATGGAATTCGGACCACGTGCGCTCGGTAATCGCAGCTTTCTCGCCGATCCACGACGCGGCGACATGCGAGAATTGCTTAACATAAAGGTGAAGCTGCGCGAGTGGTTTCGCCCGCTCGCTCCGTCGATGTTGGAGGAAGCGAGCAACCACATATTCGGGCACGCGCACTACGATCCGTTTATGATCACGGTGCTAAACGTCGTCCAGGAACAACGTCAGAGAATTCCGGCTGTCGTGCATGTGGATGGTACGGCGCGTCCGCAAACCGTCAGTCGCCGAACCAATCCGCGTTACTGGCAGTTGATCCACGAGTTTGAAAAACTCACAGGCGTGCCGATGCTGCTTAACACTTCTTTCAACATCCAAGAACCGATTGTGTGTCGTCCCGAAGATGCCATTAAAACTTTTCGCAGCGCGAGCTTTGATGCTTTGGTTTTAGAAAACAACCTGGTGCTGCGCGATTAACAGTGATGAGTAATGAGTGATGAGGAACAAGACGAAAAGAGAAGTGCTTATGACTTCTCACTGCGTGACGGTGCAACGCCCCATGCCCCGACTTGCGCGCGGCCGCTGTGAACTTACCGCCGTGCCGTCATCGGCAGCACCAAGTAGAACCATTAGCCCTGATTTCATCACTCACCACTTTTTTTAACGCATGAACGCTCTGCTTGCCGCGCTGTCGCTGGCGCTGGGTATTAGTATCTCCTACCTTGTGCCGGACTACGGCGCAGGGGCCGTCCTTGCCTGCGCCGTCCTCGCCTCTGCCTTTGGTCTCGTACTTTACCAAATCAAGGATGACAGCCGGTTTCTGCTACAGATTTTCGTTGCGGGCGTGCTTGTCAGAATGGTCATCGGCACGGTGATCTTTGTTTTCAACCTTCAAGAATTTTTCGGCGGCGATGCGATTGCTTACGACGATTACGGATACTTCCAGCTTCTCGTCTGGCAAGGCGAGACTCAGTACCGAGCACTATTAAGCGGGTCTGCCGGCAGCACCTGGGGGATGAATTACATGGTGGCTGCGGTCTACGCCTGTATAGGCCGCAACATGCTTGCCATTCAATTCGTTAACGCGGTGATCGGCGCGGCCACCGCGCCCGCCATTTACATGTGCGCGCGGCATATCTTTCAGAACAGCAAAGTTGCGCGGGGAGCGGCGTTCTTTATCGCTTTCTACCCTTCGCTTGTGCTGTGGTCATCGCAAGGATTGAAAGATGCGCCGGTAGTTCTTCTGTTGGTGCTGGCGATGCTGGCGACGTTGAAACTGGCGGACAAACTAAGCGTCAAGTATTTCATCCTTTTAGTGTCTGCTTTGCTCTCCATACTTAGCCTGCGGTTCTACATATTCTATATGTTGGTGGTTGCTATCGGCGGCACCTTCGTCATCGGAACACGTAAAGTCACACAGGAAAACTTCTTCCGCCAGTTTGCGATAATCGCGGGAGCCGGGTTAGTGATGACATACATGGGCGTGATGCGCACTGCAAGCACGCAGATCGATACGTTCGCGAACCTCAAACAAGCTCAAAACAGCCGCTTCGATCAAGCAATCACGGGAAAATCAGGCTATGGCCGGGACGTAGATGTCTCAACCACCTCCGGCGCGCTCAGCGCGCTCCCCCTAGGCATGATCTATCTTCTGTTTGCTCCGTTCCCATGGGAGGTGACGAATCTGCGGCAGGGTATCACGCTGCCGGAGATGATCGTCTGGTGGGCATCCTTTCCACTACTCGTTTTGGGCTTGTGGTTCACTCTCAAATACCGTCTGCGTCAGGCGCTGCCGATCTTGATCTTTACCGCGATGCTGACGCTCGGCTATGCAATGTTTCAAGGCAACGTCGGCACAGCTTACCGCCAACGCGCGCAGTTGTTGGTCTTCTACTTCATCTTTGTTGCCGTTGGGTTTGTGCTGTTGTGGGAGAGACGCGAGGACAGCAAGCGACAAGGGCAAATCGCTAAGCAAGCGGCGCTTCGCGGACACTCTTCGCAGAAGGTTTAAGATGTGCGGAATCGTAGGCATTGTGCGCCGCAACGCTGATGGCAAGACGGCTATTGACAGCGGCGTGCTCAAACAGATGTGCAACGCCATACGTCATCGCGGGCCGGATGATGAAGGCTCTTACCTCGGCGAAGGCGTCGGGATGGCGATGCGCAGGCTCGCGATTATTGACCTCGCAGGCGGGCAGCAACCGATTGCTAACGAAGACCGCACGGCGTGGATTGTTTTCAACGGCGAGATTTACAACTACCGATCTTTACGCGAGCGTTTGGAAAAGCTCGGCCATAAGTTCCGCACCGATAGCGATACCGAAGCGATCATCCATGCCTATGAGCAGTACGGCGCAGAATGTCCGAAACACTTGCACGGCATGTTTGCGTTTGCGATTTGGGATGAGCGAAAGCAGGAGCTGTTTTTAGCCAGAGACCGTGTTGGCAAAAAGCCGCTGCTCTATGCTTTAACAAATAAGGAACTGATCTTCGGTTCGGAGTTCGCGGCGCTATTGTGCCACCCGGATGTTAGCCGCGAGATCAACCCGGAAGCGATTCATTACTACCTCTCGTTCATGTGCGTGCCCGCGCCGCTGACAGCTTATCGCCAGATCAAAAAATTGGAGCCGGGTCATACGCTCTGCTTTGGGTTAAACGGCGAAGTTCGCATCGAGCGTTACTGGCAGCCGGACTTCTCTAAAAAGGTAAAGCTGAGCGAAGCGGAAGCGGGCGAGCGCACCATCGAGGTTCTGCGCGAAGCCGTCCGCGTGCGCCTCATGTCGGAAGTGCCGCTCGGCGCATTTCTCTCTGGCGGGATTGATTCAAGCGCGATTGTCGCCTTGATGAGCGAGCAATCCGGTGAACCGATTAAGACCTTCTCCATCGGTTTTGAAGAACAAGACTTTAGTGAACTTCATTATGCGCGCCGCGTCGCCGAACACGTGGGTGCAGATCATCATGAATTTATCGTGCGCCCAAACGCGCTTGAAGTCTTGCCCACGCTCGTCGAACACTACGGCGAGCCGTATGCTGATTCCTCTGCGATCCCAACCTATTACGTGGCAAAAGAGACGCGCCGCTCAGTGACCGTAGCACTGAACGGCGACGGCGGTGATGAGTGCTTCGCCGGGTATGAACGTTACGCGGCGATGCGCTTGGCTGAAATATACCGGCGGCTTCCGGGCCTTGTGCGTGGGCCGCTGATTCAGCAAGCGATCAATCTACTACCATCATCAGAGATTCACCGTAGCCGCCTCAGAGACGTCAAGCGGTTCCTCGAATCCGCATCGCTGTCGCCGCTTGAACGCTACGCGCGCTGGGTGAGTGTCCTTAAAGTGAAGGCAAAAGATGAACTTTATACCGAAGATTTTCGGCAAAGAGTGGCGGGGCGTGAGCCCGTGGACTTTCTTGCTCCGTGGTTTGCGCAAGCTAACGGGGCCGGAGTTGTGGATGCCGTGCTGCTTGCCGACACGATGACCTATCTGCCGAACGACCTGCTGGTCAAAGTCGATATTGCGAGTATGGCCGTGTCTCTGGAAGCGCGCTCTCCATTTCTGGATCATCACGTGATAGAGTTTGCCGCCAGCTTGCCTGAGAATTTAAAGCTGCGTGGGCTGACAACCAAATATATCTTGAAACGCGCGCTGAGAAAAATTCTGCCGCAGGAGAATTTACAGCGCCGTAAAATGGGTTTCGGTGTGCCGCTCGGCCACTGGTTTCGTGGAGAGATGCAAGGGTTTTTACGTGAGACATTGCTTGCCGAGAAAGCTTTGAAACGCGGCTTCTTTAAACCCGAAGCTGTCACACGCATGGTCGAAGATCACACGCGCGGCCAAAAAGATTATGCGCCACAGTTATGGACGCTGCTGATGCTAGAATTGTGGTTCCAGCGATTTATCGATTAAAGATGCAGGTATCGATGAAATGTTCAGGCATCAACGTTGATGCCTTCGGCTTAAGTTTGAGTAGTGGAGGAAGATACGTGTGAAAGGAATTGTGTTAGCTGGCGGATTGGGTACACGGCTCAGGCCGCTAACAGCCGTGACCAACAAACATTTGCTGCCCGTCTATGATCAGCCGATGATCTACTACCCGATTCAGACGCTGGTGAACGCCGGGATCAAAGAGATTATGATCGTCACCGGCGGCAACTCTGCCGGAGATTTCTTGAAACTACTCGGTAACGGCAAAACCTTTGGTCTTAAACATCTCAACTACACTTATCAGGAGGGTGAGGGCGGCATCGCCGAAGCGCTTTCACTAGCCGAGGACTTTGCCGACGGAGAACCGATCTGCATTGTGCTCGGCGATAACATCATCGAGGGAAACATTCTGCGTGCCGTGCGCGCGTATCGTCATCAGGGGGGCGGGGCAAAGATTCTGCTCAAGCGCGTAACGGACCCGCAACGTTTCGGCGTGCCGGAACTTGACGGGCGGCGCGTGGTACGCATCGAAGAGAAACCATCTGCGCCAAAATCTGACTATGCCGTGATCGGCATCTACATGTATGACAACGAAGTGTTCGACATCATCCGTACTCTGAAGCCATCGGAACGCGGCGAGTTGGAGATTACGGATGTGAACAACTTGTACATTGCGCGCGATGAGATGACGTGGGATGAACTGGAAGGATGGTGGACGGATGCAGGCACGTTCGAGAGTTTGCTGCGAGCATCGAACTTGGTGGCTGAGAGTGGAGCAAACAAGATGGAGGTAGAGGATGCAGCCCAAGCCGGAACAGCGCGCTAGAGAGTTCAAGGGAGAGTTCAAGTCGGGCGCAATCCGCGATGTGGCGGTCCGCGACATGCGCAAATTCGTTGACGAGCGCGGATGGTTGGCCGAGATATTCCGGCATGATGAGATGGCCGAGGAGTTTCATCCGCAAATGGTTTACATCTCTTCAACCGAACCGCACACAACGCGCGGTCCGCATGAGCACCGAGAGCAAGCCGATCTGTTCTGTTTTATTGGACCTTCAAACTTCAAGCTGCGCATGTGGGACAACCGCCCCGATTCAGAGACCTACAGGCACATGATGACGTTCTTTGTTGGAATCGATAACCCGAAGGCAGTGATCATCCCGAAGGGAGTTGTGCACGCTTACCGCAACGTTGGACATGTCGCGGGTATCATCATTAACTGCCCGAACCGCTTGTTTATGGGCGAAGGTCGGCGCGAGGAAGTTGACGAGATCAGACATGAAGATGATCCTCACACGATCTTCAGGATGGACGAGTAGAAAGATTTGCGAATTTCCATTTGCGATTCGGAGAAAAGAGCGCAAGGTTTCGTCTGCCGCAAATCGGCAATCGCAAATCCAAAATCATACAATGAAGATTGTGCGCATCATTGCTCGGCTCAACGTTGGCGGCCCGGCGCGGCATGTCACATGGCTTACATCGGGATTGCAACAGATGGGGTACGAGTCGGTGCTGGTCGTTGGTTCAGTTCCGCCCGGCGAAGATGACATGAGCTACTTTGCCCATGCACACGGCATCGAGCCGATTGTCATTCCGGAGATGAGCCGCGAGGTATCGATTAAGGATGCGGTCACGATTTGGAAGCTTTACCGGTTGCTCGTACGCCTCCGCCCCAGTATTGTGCATACGCACACGGCGAAGGCGGGGACCGTGGGCCGCGTCGCGGGCTTGCTCTACCGGTGGCTCACGCCATCAACCCTCGTCGGGCGACCGCGGCCTTGCTGCTTGGTGCACACGTATCATGGACACGTTTTTCACAGTTATTACGGTTGGTTGAAGACACGTCTCTTTCTTACTATTGAAAAGGTTTTGGCGCGCGTTGCAACCGACCGCATCGTTGTCGTGAGTCCGCAGCAGCACCGCGAGATACACGAGAAGTTTGCCGTCGGGCGCGCTGACCAGTTTGCGGTTGTTCCACTCGGGCTGGACTTAAGCGCTTTCGCTGACCGGCCTGCCAAGCGGTGTGTGATGCGCGGTGAACTTGGTGCGAGTGATGATGATGTGTTAGTAGGCATCGTTGGGCGTTTGACAGAGGTTAAAAATCATAAGCTGTTTCTGCAAGCCGTGGCGCTTTACAAAAAAGCTTATGCTGCAATGAGCGGCGGCCGTGTACGCTTTTTGATAATCGGCGATGGGCATTTGCGGAGCTTGTTGGAACGGGAAGCGCATGCTCTTAATCTTGACGGGGAAGTGTTGTTCTTGGGCACACGCGATGACCCGGAGAACTTCTATTCGGCGCTCGATGTAGTCGCTTTAACCTCGCTTAACGAGGGCACGCCGCTGACGTTGATCGAAGCGATGGCGAACGCACGCGCGGTGGTTGCAACGGCGGTTGGTGGGGTGGTTGATTTGCTTGGCGAGACTATCACGCCGCTTGAAATGAGTCGGAGCGACGCGTACACAGTTTGCGAGCGCGGCGTGCTGGTTCAGCCAAATGATGCGGAAGCTTTTTGCCACGCGCTGGCGGTGGTCGTCCGTGATGAAAAGTTGCGCCGCGAGATGGGCGAGCGCGGCAGGAGCTTTGTCGAACGCAATCATTCGCGGAGGCGATTGATTGCTAACGTCGCAAGTCTTTATGGTGAACTGCTTGCGCCGAAAGCGACAAGCTCAGAAGCACAGCAAAGAAGTTCACGGTTTGTCGAAACATCGGGGTTAAAAGGAGATTGACATTTGCGCGTACTAATCACAGGCGGTGCAGGCTTCATTGGATCACATCTCTCGGATGCCTATCTGGAGCGAGGAGACGAAGTCTTTATCATCGATGATCTTTCAACGGGCAGCATTGAGAACATACATCATTTAAAGTCGCACCCGCGTTTCCATTACACAATCGACAGTGTTCATAACCAGCCGGTAGTCGCCGAGCTTGTTGATCAGTGCGACGTGGTTTTTCACCTGGCCGCAGCCGTCGGCGTGAAGTTGATTGTTGAGAGTCCGGTCAGAACCATTGAGACCAATGTTCGCGGCACGGAAGTGGTGTTGGCTCAGGCCAATAAGAAGAAGAAGAAAGTGCTGGTAGCTTCAACCTCCGAAGTGTATGGCTTGAGCGATCAAGTGCCGTTTCGTGAAGATGGCAACCTGGTGATGGGCGCGACCACGAAGGGGCGCTGGAGCTATGCCTGCTCGAAAGCGATTGATGAGTTTTTGGCGCTCGCCTACTGGCGTGAGAAGAAGTTGCCGACCGTCGTCGTGCGCCTCTTCAATACAGTTGGGCCGAGGCAGACCGGGCAGTACGGCATGGTGATTCCGACGTTTGTTAAGCAAGCGCTGGCGGATCGTCCGATCACGATTTACGGCAACGGCAAGCAGACGCGCTGTTTCGGGTTTGTCGGCGATGTGGTCGGTGCGCTCATCAAGTTAATGGATCATGAGGAGGCGGTCGGAGGAGTCTTCAACATCGGGTCGAATCAGGAAGTGACGATTCTCGAATTGGCCGAACGCGTCCGAGAGTTAACCAACTCCAAATCAGAGATCGTGTTTGTGCCGTACGATGAAGCTTATGAAGAAGGATTTGAAGACATGCCGCGCCGCGTCCCTGACATTACGAAGGTCAGCACGTTGATTGGTTTTCGTCCCACGGTGAAGCTCGACGAAATCTTGAAGATCGTCGTTGACTATCACAGCAGGCAATCGTCGCAAGCCGCTGCCACTTCAGGCTCTACGAGCGGCGGTTAAGAATTCGCGATAGTGCGCTGAGTCGCTCACGCACTTGATTTCAAACAGTCGTATCGAATAGCTTTGCAGGCTCTACCGAACTTCGGATTCCGGTCGCCACCCGAATGCCTTCAAGTCCGCTTTACTGGATTCCCATCATTATCTCTTTCGCGTCGGCGCTTGTGCTGACACCAGTTGTCGGTGTCGTCGCGCGCCGTATGGGGATGGTGGCGCGTCCCGTCGCGGAGCGTTGGCATCAGAAATCAACCGCGATGTTCGGCGGCATCGCGATCTTTTTCGCCGTCAGCGTGCCCATCTTTCTGTGTGTGCCACAGACGCCGCATAGCTGGGTGGTACTGGTCGCGAGCGCGTTTCTATTCGCCAACGGTTTGATCGATGATCTACTGCACATCAAGCCTTACCAGAAGTTGATCGGGCAAGTCCTGGGGGCGGCGCTGGTAGTCTATTATGGACTCAGTCTGCCGTGGACCCAGTCGGCTCCGCTCAATATGTGCATCACCATCTTCTGGTTGATCGGAATTACTAACGCCATCAACCTGCTCGACAACATGGACGGGTTGGCCGCCGGGATTGCAACCATTGCGGCGGTCTTTCTGACGCTTAGTTTCGCGGCTAACGGGCAATGGACGGAAGCGTCGATGCTCGCCGTATTCGCGGCTGCGCTGCTCGGCTTTCTTGTGTACAATTCGCATCCGGCCTCGATCTTTATGGGCGATTGCGGCTCGATGTTTGTCGGATTCTTTCTTGCCGGCGCATCGTTATTAAACGCGACGGGCGGCCGCTCACGCAGCTTTCTTCCGGTGCTCGCCGTGCCGGTTCTAATTCTGTTCATCCCGATCTTTGACACCACGTTCGTTACCATCCTAAGAAAACTTTCGGGTCGCGCTGCTTCGCAAGGAGGTCGCGATCACACTTCGCACCGGTTGGTTGCGCTGGGAATGTCAGAGCGTCGCGCCGTGTGGATGCTGTATGGTTTCGCCGGACTCTCGGGTTTACTGGCGCTCCTTGTGCGTGAGGTGAAACTTGATGTAAGTCTGGCGGCCATACTCGGTTTCACTGTGTTGCTGGTGCTGCTCGGCGTGCATCTGGCGGGCGTCAAAGTTTACGACGAAGAAGAGGTTCGTGCCGCACGCGAGAAGCCACTCTTCGCGTTCCTTGTCGATGTTTCGTATAAGCGTCGCATCTTCGAAGTTCTGCTTGACGTGGTGTTGATCATCCTGGCTTACTACAGCGCTTATGCCCTGTGGTTTGGATCCGTCTCGGAGAACGGCGCGTGGCGGTTGTTTGCGCAGACGCTGCCGGTATTGGTAATCATCAAGCTCGTGACATTCTTAGGGATGGGCGTTTATCGCGGTTTGTGGCGTTACACGAGCGTTGACGATTTGGTGGTGATTGCCAAGGCGGTGGTGCTCGGCTCAATCGCGAGCGTGCTGGTTGTACTGTTTACGTTTCGCTTTGCAGGATTTTCACGAACCGTTTTTGTGCTTGATGGCCTTATCCTGTTAATGATGTTGGCCGGAAGCCGCATGACTTTTCGTTTGTTCCGCAAACTTCTGCCCACCGCTTCGCGGCGCGGTGGAAGGCGTGTCTTGATCTACGGCGCGGGCGATGGCGGCGAACTGCTGCTGCGCGAACTGCTTAATAACCCTGAGTGGCAATACGCGCCCATTGGCTTTGTCGATGATGATCCATTAAAAAAGGGTACGGTCATTCACGGCCTGCGCGTATTCGGCGGCAACGGTTCGCTCTGTGGCGTCTGTGCAGCACAGGGCGTTGAAGAAGTGTTAATCTCCAGTTCACGGTTTTCGGAAGCGCGTGTCTCGGAAATTCGACGCGACTGCGAGCAGGCGCGCGTTACCCTCAAGCGTATGCGCATTCAGATCGAGCAACTAAGCGATGATTGAAAGCAGATACCGGATGTCAGACGTTGGTAAAACCGATGTCTGACATCTGGCATCCGGCATCTGACATCTGTTCTATGTCCCAGGTAGAATCACCACAATTGAAGTTCATCGAGATGCGCGCTTTCTGGCGGCGCACTTTGTTGATTGTGCCAATCATGTTGGCAGCAATGTGCGCGTGGTACACCCTGCGTTGGGCAGTGGGCAATACTATTGCAACTACTCCAGAGCTTGCTTCTAACATCGAACGCGCACGTGCCGCCGTGCGTCTGGCTCCGAACGATCCGCAGACGCACTTCACTCTCGGTGTGCGCAGTAGAGAGATGCTGCTGCCGGAAGATCTGCCACTAGCATTACGGGAATACGAATGGGCCGTGAGTCTTTCACCACATGACTTTCGTTTGTGGATGGACATGGGGCGTGCGCGCGAGCAGGCAGGTGACGCGGCGGGGGGCGAAAGGGCGCTACGGCGCGCTGCGGAGCTTGCGCCGTTCTATGCAGATCCGCGATGGTTCTTAGGCAACCTGCTGCTGCGCGAGGGGCGGCTTGATGAATCCTTTCAAGAGTTGCGCCGGGCGGGCGATGCAGACCCGAGCTTGCGCCCGCAGATCTTCAACTTGGCGTCGCGTATGTACAACGGGAATGTTAGCGAGATTATGGCGCGGGCGGGCGATTCTGCTCAAGCGCGGGCGCAGCTAATACAACACTTGATCAATTTGCAGCGCGTTGATGATGCTCTTCGATTATGGGCAAGTCTGAACCCTGACGAAAGAGGGAAGCAGCGCGAGGCAGGCGAAGCATTGATGAGCACGCTGTTTGCCGCTAAACGGTTTCGTTCTGTGCTCGATGTGTATCGTGATGTGACGCCGACCAACGTCGATGTCGGACGTGTTTCGAACAACAGTTTTGAGCAAGACATAGATGGTCAGGGTACAGACCTCTTCGGTTGGCAAGTGGTATCAGTGCTGCAAGCGCAGATTCATCTTGATGCCAAGAACAGCTATCACGGCGAGCGCAGTCTACGTATTATCTTCGACGCGCCCTCGGCGGTAGACTTTCGCAACATTTCGCAATTCATTGTCGTCGAGCCTTCGACGCGCTACCGACTTCAGTTCTTCATTCGCACGGTGGATTTGAAAACCGCCAGCACGCTTGTGACAGAGATCGTTGATGCCGCTAATCCGAGTCGTCTGCTTGCCGCTTCTGACTCACTTCCCGACGGTCGAAATGAGTGGCAGCCGATGACGGTTGATTTCACAACGCCCTCGCAAACAAGCGCGATCACACTGCGGCTCAACCGCGCTCCGTGCGTCACGGGCGTGTGCCCAATTTTTGGTAAGGTTTGGTATGACAACTTCGATCTTCAACGCCTCGGCAGCGACAGCTCTGGCGCGCGACCCAGCAGTGTACGCGGAAGAGACAACGCCGCTGACCCCAGCAATCGTTGAGACAGAACCGACGCTGGCGAGCCGGTTTGTGATTCTGACATTGTGTCTCGCGCTGGTGCTTTCGACGCTGGCCTTTGGCACAGTGCATAGCTGGTCGCTCGCGGCCTTTCAAATCGGCGCGACTTTGATCATCGCGTTCTGGGCCGTCGATGCGTGGCGCAGCAAACAGTTGCGCTTGAGTCGTAACGTATTGCAGTTGCCGCTCCTCGGATTATGCGTGCTCGCGGCCGTACAGTTATTACCGTTCAACTTAGTTGGCGGAAGTGTTAGCAGCGTGGAAGCAGGCGGTTTGTCAGTTGCGCCGGTTGAAACTTTATCGCTTGATCCATATGCGACGCGGTTCGTCCTTATTCAAATCTCGGCCCTGCTCGTCTACTTCGCAGCGGCGCTGGCCTTTATTGATACTCCGCGACGCTTCCGCGTGGTCGTAAACACGATCATCGTCTTCGGGTTTCTGCTCGCCATCTTCGGACTCATTCAATCGTTTACCAGTCCAACAAAGATTTACTGGGTGCGCGAAAATAGACAGAGCACTCCGTTTGGCCCGTTCATCAATCGTCACCACTTTGCAGGCTATATGGAACTGGTGCTGGCGCTGCCGCTCGGCATCCTGTTCTCCGGAGCAGTCTCAAACGACAAACGGCTGCTCTACGCTTTCGCCGCCGCATTGATGGGCCTGGGGCTGATTATGACCAACTCGCGCGGCGGCATTATCGCGCTTCTCGCAGAGGTCGTCTTCCTTGTGATCGTGTCGGGAATTAAACGTAAGAGCGGAGCGGAAACAGATCCGGTAGCGGCGCGAAGTGCTCGCCTGCGGGCGGCGATGGTACGCGCCGGGTTGGCTTTCGCGTTAGTGTTTATGCTTTTTACGGGCGTGCTGTTTTTCGGCGGCGAGGATGTGTTAAGCCGCTTTGTCGGTACAGTTAATTCAGCGGACCCGACAACCGGACGCGCCCATTTCTGGGCCACGACCCTGCATATCATTCGCGATCATCCGCTGCTGGGCGTAGGGCTTGGCGCTTATGGAGTTGCCTATACGCAGTATGACACGCGCAACGGTCTGTTTCGCATC
The DNA here is from genome assembly GCA_013812565.1 of Pyrinomonadaceae bacterium. Classification (GTDB taxonomy): domain Bacteria; phylum Acidobacteriota; class Blastocatellia; order Pyrinomonadales; family Pyrinomonadaceae; genus JACCTF01. The sequence continues at coordinate 12,829 of JACCTF010000962.1, forward strand.
GAGCAAGCGCACAACGATTACCTTGAGACATTGGCGAATGCAGGTGTGGTCGGCGCGGTGCTCGGTCTGTTCTTCATCGTGTGGCTGTTTCGCATGGGATTTGCCCGCCGCGAAACAGAAGATAATTTCCGGCGCGGCGTCACGACGGGTGCGCTCGCCGGGTGCTTTGCAGTGCTCGTCCACAGCTTCTTCGACTTTACGCTGCACACCACTTCCAACGCGCTGCTGTTCTTAGTAGCGGTTGCCCTCGCAACGACGAACGCGCGAGTTGAACAAGCTACCATCAAACGTCGGCGTCGCCGCCGACATCACCAATCCGTAAGCGCGCCTGTTCGTCAGCCTCAGAACCCGGAACCGAACGCGAGCGTTGCCGGTCACAGTTAAAAGCACGATGAACAATTCCCAGAGGCCGGAAATCTACCGATGCCTTGATGACAAGGCGCGTGTAGCGGGCCGGTGTATGGCAAGCGTAATTTCGCGATGTTTGTTTCGGCTCGCTAGTGTCTGTTGCGAAGTAGGAAACGGTCAAAGACTTTGGAGAAATGAATGAGGATACTTATCACTGGCGGCGCAGGTTTTATCGGCTCGCACTTATGCGAGCGTCTGTTGAACGAAGGGCATGAAGTTGTCTGTCTCGATAACTTCTTCACGGGTCGGCGTGATAATGTTCTTCATCTGCTCGATCATAAACACTTTGAGTTGCTGCGCCATGACGTAACCCAACCGATCCTGCTTGAAGTGGACCAAATCTACAATCTCGCGTGTCCCGCTTCGCCCGTCCACTACCAGTACAATCCCGTCAAAACCGTTAAGACCAACGTGCTCGGGATGATTAACATGCTCGGCCTCGCCAAGCGAGTTCGTGCCCGCATACTCCAGGCGTCCACCTCGGAAGTCTACGGCGACCCACACGTTCATCCGCAGCCGGAAACCTACTGGGGCAACGTTAACCCGATTGGGATCAGGTCATGCTACGACGAAGG
>JACCTF010000976.1 GCA_013812565.1 Pyrinomonadaceae bacterium
AAGGTGAAGTGTGCCCACTTCACAGGTGGGTAGCGGGCAGCCTAGCTCTTTCACTATTCTTCGGAACATCTAATGGGTAGTGGACAAAAAGTAATGTTGGGTCATCGAAATAAGTAGCGCGACACAGTGTCATAGAAGTGATCAAACTTTCATCACCACGAGTCGCTGCAATGAACAACCCGCGGTGTCGGCACTGCGCCTTCTCGCACCGCACGAAGAACGGCCACACAGAGTATTGGCCGTAAGTAGATGAATTTTAGGGCTGGACAAGGTTTTCGGGAGGGATACCTCAGCAGGAGCTGATGAAAGAGCGCGAGGCTGGATTGTACCTGAATTGTCACTCTCGCATCACTGCCTTGAATAGATCAGAAAACCCCTGTTACTAGCGATTAGATGATTCCTTCTTCCTGAAATTGACGCGAAGTTTAGCTAAGCATTGCCATGATCTTCATATAATCCCGCCAGCCGCTTGTCGGTATCACCGAAATGGTCCAGTTGTACGCCCATCATGTCCATCAGCGATAGGTAGAGACTACATGCACGGCGGTTATCATTGCCTTTATCAAGATAGTCCAAGATACGTCCTGTCTTGAGAGCACCGCCGGCCTTGCCCGCGAGTACGATTGGCAACTGATCCGCACTATGAGCATCACCGTCAAACAGGCTCGATGCGAACATCAGCACTGAGTTGTCGAGGAGCGATGTTCCGCCTTCGTCAATCTCCTTCAAACGATTGACGAGATAGGTGAAATGCTGCGTATGAAACTGGTTGGTCTTAAGATACATCGCTTCAAGTTCCGGCGCTTTGCCGTTGTGCGTGAGGTCCAAATGCAAGGCCCCGCGCACGCCCTCAAGAAACTTGAAGTTCATCTGCGAAAGATCGTTGTTGAGCATCAGAGTGGCCACGCGGGTCTTATCCATCTGAAACGCGAGGACTATCAGGTCCAGCATCAGTTTCATATGCTCTGGCACGCTCTGTGGTAGCGGGTCTCCCGGACGGGGCATGTTCGGCTGTTTCAGCGTCGGGTGCCAGCCTTCGAGTCGTTCTTCTTTGGCGGCATGGTCAAGGCGCTTCTCTATATCCCGGATGGACTCTAAGTATTCATCCAGCTTCTTGCGATCACTGGTGCTGACTTTCGGCTGGATCAAGTGAGCCTCTTCGAGTACGGCATCGAGAATAGTTCGGTCGAGCTTGCGGCCTTTTCCGTCACCAATCAACTGATCGAATGTCCGCGACGGGTAGATCTCTTTAGTGGCGGGTTTGGTAGGGGAAGCCCACGAGATATTAGAGCCGTAAATCATTGAAAGTCCGTCTTCGAGCCGCAGTTCGTTCGGCTCAATTCCCAGAACCAAACTTGGCACCGCAGTATGACCGCTGACGCGCTGGGCAAGAATCTGATCGAAGGATTTGCCGACGCGGATGTCTTTGGGGTCGAGGCTGACCGTTGCGCCGGACAGCAGATTCATCCTGCCAAGATGGGGACTGGTGGACGACAGAGCTTTCTCATGATAAAGCCCTCGAAGGAAAACTATGTCTTCACGAATCGATGTCAGGGGCTGCGCGGCGCGACCGAATTCCATCAAAGCTCCTTCTCCTTTCGCCCACCAGTGAGCGGGTTCGACACCGTTGGAAAAGTAGATCTGCGCAAACCGAATCGGTGGTCTGTTAGCATGGGCGGTCACCGCCGCTTTGCTGTTTTGTGCTAAAAGCGGAAGTGATTCCATCCAGGGCAACGCTAAAGCGACGCCCACACCTCGTAAAAAGTGACGCCTTGATGTTTGTATCGTTTTCTTCATTGTCTTGCTCTTTGATTGGGATTATCTGCCGCCGCGTTTGAAGCGACCTTTAATGTTGTCGGTGAAGTCGTTGAACTCTCTTCCCGCACAAGGCGGTTGCGGAACTGCTTGCTGATGGCTATTTCTGTTGCCAGTTGCGCGAATGTGGCATCACCGCCAGCTCGCAGCATACGCTCAACCAGCAGTTGATCCGATGCTAGAACCACGCGCCCCAGCGCGTAGCCGAACAGTTTGCGAGAGAGTGTCTTGCGAACCTGCTCGTCCTTCGACTGAACATATTTCAGTAGCCCGTCCACACCGGCAATCTCCGCCTTGTCGGGCAGCGTCGCCGAATCTTCAATCGGTTTTCCGTCAGGGTATTGATCGCGCCAGCGTCCGGTCGGGTCGTATCGCTCCAGCGAGAAACCGAGCGGGTCAATGCGAGTGTGACAACTAGCGCAGGATGCATTGCGCTTGTGCTGTTCCAGTTTAGCTTTTAACGATAAACCGCCGAACAGTTTATCGTCGGCCGGGAGCGAACCGGCGTCGGCGGGTGGCGGCGGCGTTGGCGTTCCTAATATGCGCCGCAAAATCCAGTCGCCGCGCTTGACGGGGCTGGTGCGAAGCGGAGCAGAAGTCACAGTCAGGACGGCTCCCAAACGCAGCAGACCTCCGCGATGAAACGCACTAGCGCCTTCAACCAATTCAGGCTGTTCGATGGATTTGATCTCTTTCGTCACCCCATAAAACTTGGCTAAGTCTTTATTCAGAAAAGTGTAGTCGGCGAATAGGATTTCGCGGATCGGCCGGTCCTTTCGGATTACGTATTCAAAGAACGAAACCGCCTCGTCGTACATGGCCTTTTTCACATCGTCCGTAAACTCGGTGAAGCGGCTTGTATCTACGCCCTTGTGCTCGTCGAAATGATAAAAGCCGAGCCACTGGCCGAAAAATTCTGTTGAGAGGCGGCGCGCTTTGGGATCGGCAAGCATGCGCTTTACCTGACGTTGGATTCCTTGCGTATCTGTTATTTCGCCTGCGCTCGCTGCACGTCGCAGCTCATCATCGGGGATGGACGACCAGAGAAAGTAACTGAGGCGATTAGCCATTTCCCAATTTGTTAGCGGTCTAGTGTCCGCGCCACTTGCCACCTTACTAATGACCGGTACGTCGGTCGTATCCTGTTCCACCCGGTAAAGGAATTTCGGTGCGATCAGGATTCGTGTCAACAGTGCTTGAATCGCTTTACGATGATCGGGGTCGGCACTGATGGTCTTCTCGTAAAAGGATAGAAGATTCAGCTTCTCTTTCTCAGTTAGCGGGCGACGCCATGCGCGATTGGCAAACTCAAGGCAATCCGCAACGTGGCCCGGACGAGCGACCGCTTGTGCTGCAAGCATAGCCTCGTATTCGCGGCGAAGAGGGATTACATACTTTCGCATCTCGGCGGGCAGGGCCGCACTCTGCGCTGTGTCCATTTGAGCGATGTCCTTGCCTTTCAGGTCAAACTCGAAATGCTTGGCAAGTAAGCGCAGGTAATTGTCGTGGTACTCAAATGACGCATGAAGGTCATTCCAAGCATGATTAAGCTGCCTTCGAGTTGCACTATCAATTAGGTTCTTGACCAAAAACCGATCATCCCGGTGATACTTCACTTTCTGCACAAACTCGTCGTGCTCGGGCACATTGTATGTATTGTCGAACGGCTCAGGAATGGGGTCTTTATCTGCTGGGGTTGGCTCGCCGTGTGAATTTGGCGGCAGCAGGGAAGCAAATTCCATCACCCCTGCCCGAAACGTTTTATAGCCTGCGCTCGTCATATCACCTATCAGCGCACGGGTCGGTTGACCTCTCGTCATACCATCTGTGCGGTCGGCAATCACAATGCGGGCGACTTGATCTCTGTTGCCGCCGAGTTCAGCGTCAACCTGCATGTTCATGCTAAACGGCCCTTCGGGCATGGGCACCTCAAACATTACAGATCCTTGTGAAACGAAATCGTCAGGTCCGATGGCTAGACCGTTGGGTCCTTTCCCGAAGTTCAGTCTCTTAGCGGTTTCAGCACTCACGATTTCCCGTAATTTCTGGCGCGGTCCGGGCGGAAGAATGCCTCGGCGCAGATCGGCGGCCGCTAGGGCTTCCTGTGCCGTTATGACAACCGACTGCCCTTCCTTTACTGGCGTACGAGGCACAATCTGGCGTAAACCAATTGTTGGGTTGCGCCAAATAATAATAGGCTTTTCTTCCATCCCCGGATTCACCACGGCGACGTTTAGATAGATTTTTGCGGGTCCCAGTTGGACTGGGCCCCGGCCACCTCTCACATACGCAAAGCGATGGACGGGCTTAACGTTAAGCGTACGGTCACTGAATTCAAGAGGGCTTTCGTCGCCTGCGCCGCCGGCCGCAAGATCGCCTCGCGCAAACAGCCAACTCGGCCAAGTAACCAAAAATTTCTGGATCTCTTCGCATCCGACACGCGCGGCCTCGGCGGTCGTCTTGCCGGGGGCCGGAAGCTTGCGCCATCGGGAAGCTACTTCGGAAGAGGGGTATTTCAAGGACTGGGTATTCATCACCTGCCAGATGTGTTGGGCAAAGCGAAGAGTGATGCCCTCGCGGGCTGATAGATCCTTTAGCGTAACGTTTGCTTCGCCCAGTGCGGCGCGATGCTTATAACGCCACGCAACATACAGTGCTTTGCCATACTTTTCGAGTCCGAATGGCTGGCCGCCTTCGCCCGAGACGGTGCGGATGCCATAAGTAGCGTAGATGTCCTTGATTCGCGTAATCGCTGAGAGTTCAAAACCGGTCTTGCCGAGATGCGGGGAAAATTCGAGTGGGCCAGACCCTATGACGGCGTGATTGGCGATGATCTTGGCAGCGTCTAGGTATCGCTCCAGATTGGCATCCTGCATAAACTGTACGTCGCCAAAGTTAGTGAATCCTTCGCCGCCGACTGAGTCGCTCGAAGAATCGATCCCGACGTTAAGATCGAGTCCGGTCAGGTCTTTGATCGTGTAAGCATATTCAGCGCTGGTCAGCCGTCTCACAGTGACTCGCCCGGGATCGCCATCGTGCTTCTTGGCATAGGCGTTCATCTCTGTCCTGATCCATGCTACTGCCTGACCACGCTCCTCATCGCTCGGTTGGGGCATAAATGGGGGCGGCATGGTTTTCTGCTCAAGAGCCGTCGCTACTTTTTCCCACTGTTGGAAGCTTTCGCCGACCGAAACCGGCGCAGTCATTTGCTTAATACTCACACCCGCCTTCGGAGACGTAAGGCCATGACACTGAACACAATATTGTTCAAGTATCGCCGGTGCATTTGATGTGGGTTGGTCGGTTTTGTCGGTGTTTTCGGCAGTGCTGGTGGCTGCGGTGTTTCCGAATGCGCTTACAGCAACGATACAGGCCAACAGCACAATCGCAACTTTCACCAAGCGCAACTTTTCAGCCGATTCTCGATTCCGCAAGATTTTCGAGACGTTACCGATCCTCATTTTCAATGCCTCGCTGCGATAGTATTCGGGACACATATTTGGTTGTACAATTACCAGATTGTTTTGGCACTAAGATACTTGACTTCGCGCGGATCAAACTGGATTATATCACCACTTTCACCAACAACGCGAAATGTGAATCCGGTTAAGAAACACATCGTAAAGTTTGCTCCAAGTCAATCAAGGCCACGCGTCACGTTCGTTAGCACTTGTCTGCATGTTCAGATCCATAAGCCAATACCGATTAACATTGGGGCGTTGAGCAAATTAAACCGAACGAAATTGGATTTCTTTGTGACACTATTTAGGAAACCAGTATATGTTTGACTTGCAGGGAAAGGTCGCAATCGTGACGGGCGGGAACGGGGGGATCGGTCTCGGCATGGCGCGAGGACTGGCCGACGCCGGGGCACGCGTCGTAGTCGCCGCACGAAACGAGGAGAAATCCAAGGCTGCAGTCAGTGATCTGCAAGCGCGGGGTTCAGATTCATTTGCCATCGCTGTTGATGTCACCAATGAGCAAGCAGTTGAAGCACTAATGACAGAGACGGTAGAACGCTGTGGCCGGCTTGATATTTTGGTGAATAATGCCGGGACCAACATCCGCAAGCTTCCGCAGGAACTCAACCTTGATGAATGGCAACATGTAATGGACACTAACCTAACGAGCGCGTTCCTATGTTCGCGCAGCGCGTACCCACACCTAAAGCACGCCGGAAGAGGCAAGATCATCAACATTGGATCGATGCTTTCCATCTTCGGCGCTTCTTTTGCGGCGGCCTATGGCGCAAGCAAGGGTGGCATCGTACAACTCACCAAATCGCTGGCTACCGCTTGGGCTGTGGACAACATACAGGTCAATGGAGTGCTGCCGGGTTGGATAGATACTGACCTGACTCTACAAGCTCGCCAACAGATACCGGGTCTGCACGATCGTGTGCTTTCCCGCACTCCTGCCGCGAGGTGGGGTGTTATTGATGACTTTGCCGGCGTAGCGGTCTTTTTGGCGAGTTCCGCATCTGATTTCATCACGGGAGCTGCTATTCCAGTCGATGGCGGTTACTCGGTCCTCATTTAAAATATGCACCATTCAACTCGCAAGTGCTAAATCGAACCTTGAGAAGAACAGATGTTTCGCACGCGCAAAGTAAATCTCACGTTACTACTCGTGTTTGTGGTTACTGCGGCGCTTACCGCGCTGCCAATTAGTCGAGCCGCCAACTCAGACGCATTAAGGAAAGACGTTGCGACGGGTGCTGGCGCTACCGTTACTACACAAACATTCCCAAATGCCGTTGCCTCCGGTGACACGACCCGAGACTCAACGGTGC
>JACCTF010000997.1 GCA_013812565.1 Pyrinomonadaceae bacterium
AGATCACTGACCTTGAACGTTTGATGAGTCGCATCAACATGGCTACCGCCACGCCACGCGACCTCGCCGCGCTGCGACGTTCGCTTGAACAAATACCTGCCGTCCATCAGGCTTTATCGGACGCTAAGTCATCGCTGCTCCAAGTCTTGCGTGAATCGACGGATGAAATGCCGGATGTGCAGACCCGCATCAATGAAGCAATCAGCGATGATCCGCCATCACAGATTAGCGATGGCGGAGTAATCCGCGATGGCTTCTCGCCGGAACTCGACGAACTGCGTCAGATCAGCCGGGATGCCAAACAGATCATCGCTTCGTTTGAATCACGCGAGCGCGCGCGCTCCGGCATCGCCAGCCTGCGCATACGCTTCAATAACATCTCGGGTTACTTTATCGAAGTTCCCAAAGCAAGCGCCGGGCGTGTTCCGCCGACTTACGAGCGACGCCAGACAATCGCGAATGCCGAACGTTTTACAACCACTGAGTTGCGCGAGTTGGAGCGGCGCGTGCTCGGGGCGGAAACGCGTATGGCCGAATTGGAGACGAGCATTGTCGCAGAGGTGCGCACGGCGGTTGCCGTCGAAACTAAACGCTTGCAAGCGACGGCGCGGGCGCTCGCCACACTCGATGCCTTGGCCGCGCTTGCCGAAACCGCTGTGCGTCGCCGCTACGTGCGCCCTGTGCTGCATGACGGAGATGAACTGGAGATTCATGAGGCTCGTCATCCCGTGATCGAAGCTTTGAGCGCGGAGCAGTTTATTCCGAACGATCTCTACATGAACAATTCGACTGATCGTTTGTTGATCATCACGGGACCGAACATGGGCGGCAAGTCCACGATCTTGCGTCAGACGGCGCTCATCGCGATTCTCGCGCAGATGGGTTCGTTTGTGCCCGCAACGCGCGCCCGCCTCCCGGTGCTTGATCGCATCTGGACGCGCGTCGGCGCTTCGGATGATCTGGCCCACGGGCGCTCCACGTTCATGGTCGAGATGACCGAGACGGCGGCGATTCTCCACAACGCCAGCCCGCGTTCGCTCGTGCTGCTTGACGAGATCGGGCGCGGCACCTCGACCTTTGACGGGCTTTCGATTGCCTGGGCCGTCGCCGAGCATCTTCACGATTCTCCTGAGCACGCGGCGAAAACCCTCTTTGCAACTCATTATCATGAATTAACAGAGCTGGCCGAGCGTCTGCCCGGTGCGCAAAACTATCGCATTGCGGTTGCTGAACAGGACGACGCAGTGATCTTCCTCTACCGCTTGGAGCGTGGGCGCGCGTCAAAGTCTTATGGTATTGAAGTGGCACGACTGGCCGGGTTGCCGCCGCCTGTGATCGCACGTGCGCGCGACGTGCTTGCACGCCTTGAACGTTACGAACTGGATGTGTTTGCCGAAGCGACTCCGAACACGGAAAAAGAGATTAAGAGCGAAGCATCCTCAGAGCACCCTCCCCATGAAGCACACAACGGCAACGATGCTCTGAACAGCGCTTCGCGTCGCGCGGCTCGCCGTGCGCTGGCGGTGCAGGCAACGCTCTTTGATGCCGTCAATCAAAACCTGCTTGACGAGTTGCGCGGCATTGATGTAGAAACCTTTTCGGCCGATGACGCGCGCCAAATGCTTCTCAACATACGTAGCCGAATTCTTTGATCGACATTGCTTGAAAGGCTAACCCCCGGTCTTACCCGCCAATGTGTCCGACATCTTCGCTAGGTATCCATTAGAGCAGCTAAACAAAACCAGCCACTGTAGACCGAGGAGATATAGAGATGAAGAAACGATGAAGGATGATAAACAAGGATGAAGCGAATAAAGAATAGCACTCAGCTTCTTATTCATCTTTCATCCTTCCGCCTTCATCCTTTCGCGAGTCCTTCCTACTTCATCCTTCTTTTCGTGCCTCTGTGGCTAACCTTTTTCATTTGAACTTAGCACACTACCTCTCCCCTTTTTGCATTCATCTCAAATCTTGGGTTCGCCATCTCTTACATGAATGAATCTTTCCTTTCCTTGACGCTCGAGCAGAAGATCGGACAACTTCTTTACATCGGATTGCCGGGCACCGAGTTTGATCCGGAGACGCGCGCCCTAGTCGAGTACGTACAACCGGGCGGCATCATCATCTTTGGACGCAACGTCACCGCGCCCAGGCAACTACGCGCTCTGCTCGACAGTGCGCGCGAGGTCGTGATGGTTGAACCGCTCGTCGGCATTGATCAAGAAGGCGGCCTGGTCGATCGCTTGCGACGCATCTTCACGCCGATGCCTGCCGCGCGCGTCATACGCCAGCACGGCGATCTTGCGGGCGCACGCGCGCTCGGTCGCATCAGCGGCGAAGTGCTGCGCATGCTCGGCTTCAATATGAACTTTGCGCCGGTGCTCTCGATCATGACCGATGAGCGCGATCTTCTGTCTAACGGTCTGTACTCTCGTTCCTTCGGTCGTTCGCCCGGAGAAGTGCTCGGCTACGCGATGGTTTACATACGCGGTTTGCAAGGCACCGGCTGCCTCGGCTGCGCGAAACATTTTCCCGGCATCGGCGCTGGCGAGATCGATTCGCATGAAGAAATGCCGGTCATACATCTTTCGCACGATGATCTGCTCGCGCAGGACTTGGCTCCGTACATCGAGCTTTTTCAACGCGAAGACAACATGGTGCATGCTGTGATGGTTAGCCACGGCGGTTTCCCCAACGTTGATCTGCGACGCAACCTGGCGGGCGGCCCGCTTGAACCAGCATCGGTTAACCCTGAGATTGTGACGCGCCTGCTCCGCGAAGAACTTGGGTTTCAAGGATTATCATTAACGGATGATCTGGAGATGGGCGCGATTGCGAAGCATTCTCCGATTGAAGACATTGTGGTGCGAGCCATTCAAGCCGGTGAAGATATGTTGCTCATCTGTGCAGACCCGGGTCAAATACGGCGCGGACGTGACGCCCTTCTGCAAGCGGCGCGTAAACACGTGCTCTCTGAAGAACGGATCAACGAATCGCTCGCACGTATTTACGCCTTCAAAAATCTTGCGCAGCCGCCGCTGCCATTAGACATGGAACGGTTCCAGCAGCTTTCAGCGGAGACTGCCGCGCTCAACACAAAGCTTAATTACACCTACGGAGGCAAAAGTTGATCAAAGCTTTCCGCTTTATCACACCTGTTCTTGTACTACTTCTAATAACTTCATTTCTCACGAGTTGCAGCCGTCAAAGCGACGGCTTTGTGACGGCCCTCGAAGCTAACCCGGAAACCCTCGACCCCTTGCGCGGCACGGATGCTTCAAGCGAACGTCTGCGACAACTAATGTTCAACTCGCTCGTTCGCAAAAACGAGCGCCTGGACTACACGGGCGAACTCGCTTCCAACATTCAGCAAGCGCCCGATGGCCTGTCCGTTACTTTCACGCTTCACGAGGGCATGACGTTTCATGACGGCCGACCGCTTACCTCGGCAGACGTTAAATATACGCTCGACACGCTGCTCGCTTCGGATTCAAGAAAAGCCGTTCCCTTCTTTGAAGGCACGGGCGCGAACAAGCAGCCCTTCGTTGCAGCCGTTGAAACACCGGATGCGCGCACCGTCACTATTCGTCTGCACAAACCGTGGCTTGAACTGCTCGCCAATCTCGTTCCGCAACCCGTCATCCCACAAGGTACGGCTGATTCACAACAGGATAAACCTGTGGGCTCCGGCCCGTTCAAGTTTGTGCGCTACGACGAATCGCAACAGGTTGTCGACCTCGAAGCTAACGACAAGTATTGGGAAGGAGCGCCGAACATCAAAACTCTGCGCGTGCGCGCCATCCTCGATGGCAACACCTTGCAGGCAGAACTAAGGAGCGGGCGTGTCACGCTGGTTCCCTACTCGACCAATCTTTCGCCCGACGCTTACAAATCGCTCGGACAAGACCCGGCGCTCAAAGTCGAACAGTTCCCCGGCGCGAATATCGTTTATCTCGGATTCAATACTCAGAGCGAGCCGCTCAAGGATGCCCGCGTACGTCAAGCCATTTCTTATGCGGTCGAACGCGAGGCCATCGTGCGCGACCTGCTACTCGGCCAAGCGCGCGTGGCCCACTCAATTCTGCCGGAAGAATCCTGGGCTTATGCGCCCGGCAAAAAATACTCTTACGACCCCGAGCAAGCGAAGCGACTTCTTGACGAAGCGAATTTGCGAGACCCGGACGGCGATGGTTCCCGCATGCGCTTCGACAAACCTCTTGTCTTGAAAATCTCGGCAAGCAATATCATGGCCCGTGGTTATGGCGGTGTGATCCAGAATTCGTTGAAGGCGATTGGCGTTCCCCTTGAGATCGAAACCCTCGAACGCAACGCTTTGCTCGACCAAATTCGCAGCGGCCAGTATCAGATGACAATCGGGAATTGGGTCGGCGGCAATCAAGACCCGATCTTCCTTCGTGACCTCTTCACCAATCTCACGGGCGGCAACTTCAACCGCAGTCGTTATCGGACGCCGGAGGTTGAGCGCATCCTCCAAGAAGCCGTCAACACCACGGATCGCGCCAAAGCCAAAACCCTCTACACCGAAGCCCAAGAGATTATTAGCCGCGACGTACCGATGTTCCCACTCTGGTACCCCGCCAACATGGTCGTCGCCCGCCGCAACGTCGCCAACATCAAAGTCGATGTCAGCGGCGACTGGAGTTTCCTCCGCAATGTCACAGTCGAAAATCAGTGACAAGGGACGAGGAACGAAGGACAAGATAAACACGCGTCTTGCTTGTCACTTGTTAGTCATCACCTGTCACTTAACTTTACGCTGATTGAGCGGAGAGTTTGTTCCAGCTCATGGCGTGTGATCAGTCCTTCGCGGATCAAGCACGCTGCTTGTTCGGTGACATCGACGACGGTTGATGGTTTGTCGCTCTGTGCTCGCCCGCCGTCAATGACGAGCAGATCGGATTCGGGAAAGTAGTTCGCTGCCTCTACGGCAGTTTGCGCTGGTGGCATGCCGGCAGGATTGGCGCTCGTCGCCGTGAGCGCCCCGCCGCACGCGCGGACAAACGAGCGCACCGAATCATCGTCCGGCAAACGGACGCCGATGGTTCCGGTGTTCGCCGTTAGTTCTTCGGGAATCTCTCTTCGCGCGCGGGCGACGATAGTCAGCGGGCCCGGCCAGTGATGCGCGCGCAAGGTTTCAAAGGCGCTGGATCTCTCGCTCACGAAACGTTCTGCTTCGCTCGCATCGCTGATGATAACGAGCAGCGGCTTATCCGCTTCCCTGCCCTTCAATTGATTTACTTTGTGCAGCGCGTCACGGTTGAACGGATTGACACCCAACCCGTAGAAAGTATCCGTGCGGAAGGCGACGACCCCTCCGTTCGCGATTTTCTCCGCGGCTCGCACGCGTGCCTCGGGGGAATTTATAAGAATCATTTCAAACTTCCCGGTTCATCCCGTGCTCGGCGAGTCCGACTCGCGGCGGTCGCTGTGCCCGAGGTCTCTGTCGGGCGCGATGCGATCACGCACCAACTGTTTTAGTTCCTTTGACTCCGGAAAGCGTCTCATCTTCTCGCGCGAGAAAATATCCTCTCCGTTTAATCGCACGACAAAGATGCCGCCCGTGCCGGGGACGAGCGCCACTTCTCCGAGTTCGGTTTCGAATGTAGTAAGCAGTTCCTGGGCCAGCCATGCTGCACGCAACATCCAGCGGCACTGCCTGCAATACTCAATTTCTATGCGGGGCGTCACCTTGATCCTTCCCTTCTCCTTGAAAGCTGCACGGCACATCATTATGCCGTCTAACTTAGACGCCATCAATCTTTCCCACTTGAACGAAAAGCGCTTGACGTCTTTGAGAGTATAGTTTACAGTCCGTCCGTTATATTGACATTGACTCTTCGAGTCAGCACAGCATGGGCGTGGCGATTTAAGGAAACTTGCTCCACGTTAAAAACTGCTAAAGAACTGTCCAGGTGATTTTGCTCTCGCACGTTTCTTTAGCGCGGGGGCTTTTTCTTTTTCGGCGGAGGGAGGATAAAGCTATGGCGACAGTAGCTAAACGGGAAAACAAAAACGAGAGAATCAAGCGTGAACTTGACCCACTTGATTCTCTCGAGAATTTGTTGCGTTATGCCAAAGACGGCTTCGCGGCGATTCCCGAAGACGATCTCGATGTGCGGCTGCGCTGGTATGGACTCTACACGCAGCGCCCGAAAGAGGAAGGCTACTTTATGCTGCGCGTTAAAGTGCCGAACGGAACTTTGACGAGCGACCAGCTTGAAAGGCTCGGGCGGATTT
>JACCTF010001003.1 GCA_013812565.1 Pyrinomonadaceae bacterium
GTCCGCCTGACGAAAACGGTCGAACACATGGGGCAGGAACTCTGGGTTGATACCGGCACCAGTGTCCGCGATTGTAATCTCGACGTGCGAGTTGATGCGCTCAAGTCTCAACTGCACGCGCCCACCTTTGGGCGTGAATTTGATCGCGTTTGAGATGAGGTTCCAGACCACTTGTTGCAGGCGGTTGGCGTCGCCGGAGACAAGGCTGACCGACGGGTCAAGCAACATTTGGAGGCGAATGCTTTTTGCCTCGGCAGATGGGCGCACGACTTCCACCGCGGCGATGATGACGAGAGAGAGGTCGACCGGCTGAACGTCGAGTCGGAGTTTACCGGTGACAATTCTTGAGACATCCAACAGGTCGTCGATCAGTTGGTTCTGTGCGCGGGCGTTACGGTGGATCGTTTCGAGGGCGCAGGCGGCGTCGGCTTCTTTCATCCCACCGGCGAGCAACATATTCGACCACCCGATAATCGACGTCAGCGGCGTGCGTAGTTCGTGCGAGAGCGTGGCGAGGAATTCATCCTTAAGATGGTTGGCTGCCTCAGCCTCGGCGCGCGCCGCTTGCTCACGCTCCAGCAGTCGGGTACGTTCCATCTCGGCCCGCTTCACGTCATCAATATCCGTGTTCGATCCGATCCACATCAACACGTCCCCTTCGAGGTCGCGCATCGCGTGAGCGCGGCTCAGGTGCCATCGATAGTCACCATCGGCGCTCCGGAAGCGGTGCTCAATCTGAAACGGCGCTCCCGTATCCACGGAATGCTGCCAGCGGCGGACGTTCTCCTCAACGTCATCGGGGTGGATGAACTGCGTCCATCCCCAGTCTCTGATCTGCTCGAAAGGGAGTCCGGTGAACTCCATCCACTGCCGATTAAAGTAATTCACGTCACCGTTCGCTGTGGCGGTGAAAATCTTCTGCGGCATCGACTCCGCCATAAAACGCCACCGCTCCTCGCTCTCGCGCAAAGCTTTCTCCGTCAGCTTGCGCTCCGTGATGTCGCGGATGATGCCAGTGAAGATGTGTTTACCGTCACGTAAGAATTCACCGAAGGAGACTTCGAGGGGAACCTCTCTGCCATCTTTGTGTAAGCCTGGGAGTTCGATAGCTACCCACCCGATATGTCTTTGACCGGTTTCTATGTAACGTGATATTCCGGCCCGGTGAACATGCCGCAGAAGTTCAGGCATCAGGATCGTGAGGGGCTGACCTAGCATCTCGCGCGTGGGATAGCCGAAGATCTTCTCAGCCGCGCTATTTACATACAAAATAGTGCTCGCTTCATCAATTGTAATGATGGCATCTGAAGCCGTTTCGGCCACGATGCGATAACGCTCTTCGCTTTCCTGCAGCGCTTCCACGGCCAGCTTACGCGCCGTGTCGTCGCGCGCGACTTTCGCAAAGCCGCGCAAGACACCTGCCTCGTCGCGCAGCGCCGTGGTCACACCATTGGCATAGAAGCGCGTGTTGTCTTGACGCAAATGCCAGCGCACATCGTTGACAAAACCCGCACTTGCCGCTCCCTTTAGTTCTTGCTCCGGCGCGCCGTCTCTGCGGTCTTCGGGCGTGAAGATCAAAGCGAAAGGCTGACCCGTGACTTCCGCCTCTAGGTAGCCGAAGATGCGTTCTGCACCAGCATTCCAACTAACAATGTGACCGGTCGAGTCAAGGTGGAAGATCGCGAAGCCTCCGATCTCTTTGATGAGCATCCGGTAGGGCGCGTCGCCGAACAGGTCTTGCAGTATTTGTTCTGGTTCCACTTAACTTTTCTCGTCTCGCATTCGAGAGCACGTTGCTGGGGGTTGAAGGATAAAATTGTGACAAAGCGTGAAAGAAATCAGCAGTCATCCGCTGCGACTAATTAGTTCGCAGTTAGACTTTTGCACAGCTGCTGCAGAATCAACGCTCCCGCTGACTGAGCATTCATCGGTTTAGAGAAGAAATACCCTTGCCCGTATTCACATTCCAATCTCTTGAGTTGATCCAACTGCTCTACTGTCTCC
>JACCTF010001035.1 GCA_013812565.1 Pyrinomonadaceae bacterium
CGGCACGCGAAGCGCAGGCTGATCTCGGCGGCGTTCATATCATTGATCACCAGCGCGCCGCTGATTTCGAACGGATGGTCGCGCTCTATCATGATCTCAGACGCGCCAAAGGCATGATGGCCGATGAAGCCCGCCGCGCGGTTGAAGACCCGCTTTACTATGCCAATCTACTGGTGCGCACCGGGCTTGCCGACGGCTCGGTGGCCGGAGCAACCAACACCACCGCGCACACCGTCCGCGCAGCGCTCCACTGCATCGGCGTGCGCGCTTCGTACAAACTCGTCTCAAGCTTTTTTATCATGGTCATGCCGAACGGAAACTTTGGCGCAGACGGCGCGCTTGTGTACGCCGACTGCGGCGTCGTGGTCGACCCGTCGGCGGCGGAACTGGCTGAGATAGCTATTGCCGCAGCCGAGTCGTGCCGTGCGCTCTTGGAGGTTGAACCTCGCGTCGCGATGTTGTCGTTTTCGACCAAAGGTAGTGCTCATCATAAGCTTGTAGATAAGGTGGTCGAGGCTGTGCGTACTGCCCGCGAGCGCGCACCCGAATTGGAGGTTGATGGTGAGTTACAGGCCGATGCGGCGCTCGTTCCCGCCGTGGCGCGATCGAAAGCACCTGGGTCACGGGTCGCCGGGCGGGCTAACGTGCTTGTTTTCCCCGACCTTCAAGCGGGCAACATTGCTTATAAACTTACCGAACGTTTGGCAGGCGCGACCGCCATCGGGCCGATCCTTCAAGGATTAGACCGACCGGCCAACGACCTTTCGCGCGGTTGCAAAGCCGAAGATATTGTTGACGCCGTCGCGATCACAGCCGTGCAGGCAGAAGCGCGCAAGGAAGGACGGTAGACCACCCAGGCGCGTTGCGTTAAAGCCGCATACCGTTTTCTGGTTTAACACGAACAGGACGAAACTACTCTACTCGCCGGGCAGCTTAGTTGAAGCGGCCTGTTGCGTAGACTTGTAGTTTGGGATAAAGGTTTGTACTTGAGTTTTCTTTGGCTGGCAGAGGATCGAGGAAGTATCAACTTTCTCGGCTTCTTGGGAGCGAAGGGTGTTAGCGGCCGTCAAACTCCGACCGAGGTAAAACTCGGATCAATCGACGGCGCGGAGGGATTTTGTACATTCATCTTATCGATCTGTTTGTGGAGGGAGCCACTGCGTAACTTATCCCACTCTTCACGCGGGACGCGATGAAAAGCTTCGACGACTTGCGCATCAAACTGTTTTCCGGCGTATTCATCCAACTCGGCTGCTGCTTCTTCATAAGGGCGGCTGGCACGATACACGCGGTCGCTAGTCATGGCGTCGAATGCGTCTGCGACGGCAAAGATACGCGCATTCAGATCGACCGCTTCGCCGCGCAGTCCGAGCGGGTATCCCGTGCCATCCCATTTCTCGTGATGTTGACCGACAACGAGCACCGCCTTTTCAAGAAACTCGATGCCATGCAAAATCTGTCGGCCGAGCGCGGGATGCTTGCGCATGATGACCCACTCCTCCTCGGTCAAACTCCCTGGCTTACGCAGGATCATATCCGGCACGCCGATCTTGCCAATGTCATGAAGCATTGAGCCAAGCTCCAACGCACGCGTCTGCTCGTCGCTTATATCTAGTTCACGACCCAAACGTAAACTGAAGTTGACAACCCTCTCCGAGTGACCATGCGTCTCGGCGTCACGCATCTCAAGCGACGAGACCAAAGCTTTGAGCGTCGCGCGGTAAGCATCTTCAAGCGACGACAGGGTGCGATTCAGTTCCGCCGTGCGATGTTCAACCAGTTCTTGCAGGTAAGTGTCGTGGCGACGTTTAGCAGTGAGCAGTTCATGATGATCAAGTGCGCGACGAACGGCGGCCTCAACGTGCCGCAGATCGAAAGGCTTCATGACATAGTCGAACGCGCCGACGCGTAAAGCATCAATCGCGCTTTCAATTGTTTGCGCGCCGCTGATCATCAGGATCACAGTATCGGGCGCGAGATCGATCACATGTGGAACCATCTCCAGTCCGGTCATGCCTCCCATTGTGATGTCGCTGATGACGAGGTGAAACGGCGTAGTGCGCAGCGCTTCGAGCGCTTCCTCCGCCGACCGAACCGTCACACACTTGTAGCCCACGCTTAGCAACTCGTGCAAAACATCCCTTACAGCGGAGTCGTCGTCGGCGATCAGAATCGATGCTCTGCCATCGTAAGTTCCAGACATGTTTTTCTTTCTATCTTAGAATAGTTCTAAAC
>JACCTF010001065.1 GCA_013812565.1 Pyrinomonadaceae bacterium
ATCTGCGCAAGCTCGCCGAGCTTCTTCGCCTTAATCGAACCAGAGTGGAATTGAAACTTGAAGTTTAGAACTTCATCTAATATCGCGTCATGTAAAGCCTTAATCGAACCAGAGTGGAATTGAAATATGTTTGAAGGCTAGGGCTTCTCTTTAGGCTAAAGGCAGTAGTCGCTCACAACGCGATTGCTGAATGAGATGACGCATCCCATGCGTGCGCTCTTAGTCCGATACTGAGACAGGTTGAACAACTCACGGACAACTGATGAAACTTGTGATGATTGTTGCTGTGCGAGTTTTAGACAGACCACACAGTAAGCCGGGCTTGGCGGAATCACGCGCCAAAAATCAGCGTAGTTGATCGTTACAAAAGTCGGATTCGTGACGGTGCGGAGAAGTGTCGCTATCGCGTCATCTGAGACTAGAGTATGCGGGCGCAAATCATTGATGCTAATAACTGAGCCACGATACCAGCGGGAGAATTGATCATTTACTTGCGGATCGCTTAACTGCTCATCAAGTACGATCATGAAGTTTAAGCATAGCTTTTTTCATAATCATAATCATCTTTCAATTTAATAACTTCGCGGATAGCTGCGACCGGGACGCGATGGGTTACTGCCAAGTCTTCAGCCGTGCGGCCTTCTTTTAAGTACATCATTACCCAACGCGCATCCATGCGCGTGTACTTCAATGTGGGGCGACCGCCGCACACTCCCGGCGCGGCAACAATGTACTTACCTAAAGGCACATACTCGTACACTTCACCGCCGTGAATTTCGCTATGCAGCTCTAAAGTTGCGCTTGGATTTTTTTTCCTAGCCACTTCAAAAGTATAACACTTAGGTCACCTTTTCGTAGCTTCAGCTAATTGTTTAATCTTACTTAACCATTCGTGAGCGTGTGGCAAGCTGAGCATATCTCCATACATCGGTTTGAAAGCGCCGATGTAGTAGCTAATCATCGCCTTCTTCTTCCTCAAGCAATGGAAACGAATCATCATCGTCTTCTTCCGGTGCCACTTCGACTAGCTCAGGTGCTTTGGATTTGCGCTCGGATCGGCGCGGAGCTGACGAGTTTTCGATGTTGATTGTCACCGGGGTTGGTGCAGATGGTTGTGGGATTGATGGAGCTTCGATAGATGTTTCTTTAGGTTTTTTTGGTGCGCTTTTTTTGGTTGCTACCGGCATATCTCTCCATGCTGCTGCGTGTGCCGGGTAAGATTTCCGGGTGTGCTGATTCTATGCTGGGGCTGTGCTGGAAGCAGCACAGGTGGGTCTCTTGATCATACTACGTCTTAATCGAACCAGAGTGGAATTGAAACTCATAAGCGAGTAAGGTATATCTCTCTTGAAGATGACGCCTTAGTCGAACCAGAGTGGGATTGAGACGGTTGTGAGCAAAGCGCAGATGAGTACCTCTGCCGTTCGTTGTGTTCCCTTCCTTCCATCCTGTCCATCTTATCCGTGCCTGTTTTATTCTCTTGTGTTTTGATTTAGCATCCTTGAACCTTTGTCATAGGAGGAACGTCGGTATATGACATGGACGCAGATCTATAATCCAGTTGGGTCGCTGCTCCTCTCGACGTTGATCGCCGCAGTGCCGGTCATCGTCCTTTTAGGATTGCTCGCGTTCTTTCACGTGCGAGCGCACCTCGCGGCGTTGGCCGGACTCGCCGCATCGCTGCTCGTCGCAATCTTCGTCTATGGTATGCCCGCATCGCTCGCGTGCCTGGCGGCGGCGGGCGGTGCGGTTTACGGCTTGTTCCCAATCGGCTGGATCGTGCTCAATGCAATCTTCGTCTACGACATCACGGTGCATACGGGGAAGTTCGAGATCATCAAAGAGACCATCGCTGGTCTTGCGAGCGACCGCCGCATTCAGGTGCTACTCATCGCCTTCAGCTTCGGCGCGTTTATCGAGGGGGCGGCCGGGTTCGGCACGCCTGTCGCCATCTCGGCTGCGATGCTGATCGGCTTGGGGTTCAAGCCGCTCCAGGCGGCAGGTCTGGCGCTGATCGGCAACACGGCACCCGTCGCCTATGGCGCTCTGGGCACGCCGATTATCGCGCTCGCGCGCGTAACGGGTCTGCCGCTCGAAGACTTGCGCGCAATGGTCGGGCGACAGCTTCCCTTCTTCTCCGTCATCGTTCCGTTCTGGCTTATCTGGGCTATGACGGGGTGGCGCGGGATGATCGAGGTCTGGCCCGCGTGTCTGGCGGCGGGGTTGAGCTTTGCCATCGCACAGTTTTTAGTGAGCAACTTCCACGGCCCGTGGGTGGTTGACATCGCCGGTTCGCTTCTTTCGATCTTTTCGCTGGTCGCACTGATACGCTTTTGGCAGCCTCGCACAACCTGGCGCTTTGATGATGACCGTGAAGTTGCCCGTGAAGATCAACGTGAAGTTGAACAAGCAAGCCATCGGCCGTCCTTCTCGCCGGGCGTCGTCGCCACGGCGAAGCGATTTTCACCTTCCTCGCCCCCTTCTCGAAGGGAAGCCTTGATCGCCTGGATGCCGTGGATCATTCTCTCGGTCGTGGTGTTTACGTGGGGTTTACCGCAGGTCAGAGGGTGGCTCAACGGTATATCGGTGATGAACTTCCCCATACCCCTGCTTGATAAAGCGATTGTGCGCGCTCCGCCCGTGGTGGCCCAGCCCAAAGCCGAAGAAGCGATCTTTGTTTTCAACTGGCTTTCAGCCACGGGCACAGGGTTATTGCTCTCGGGTATTATCTCGGGTTTGCTGCTCGGCCTTAGTCCGCTCGTGCTGCTGCAAATCTTCGGCAGAACGCTCAAGCGTGTGCGGTTCTCACTGCTCACCATTGCGGCAATGCTGGCGCTCGGCTTCACCACACGCTACGGCGGCCTTGATGCGACGATGGGTTTAGCCTTTGCCAGCACCGGCTTTCTGTTTCCGTTCTTCTCGCCGCTCCTCGGATGGTTGGGCGTGGCGCTCACGGGCAGCGACACTTCTTCCAATGTGCTGTTCGGCAATCTGCAACAGATCACGGCCGAGCAACTCGGCATGTCTCCGGTGTTGGCGGCCGCGGCGAACAGTTCGGGCGGCGTGATGGGCAAGATGATCGACGCGCAGTCAATCGTCGTCGCCGGTGTGGCGACGGGCCAGGTGGGCGGCGAGGGCGAGATACTGCGCTACGTTTTCTTCCACAGCGTTGCGCTGGCCGTGATGGTCGGC
>JACCTF010001090.1 GCA_013812565.1 Pyrinomonadaceae bacterium
TAATCCATCAGCCACACGAAGATGACGCCCGCCGCCACCGTCGAAGTCACAAACGGAGTGAACACGGCGGTGCGAAACAAGCTGACGCCTCTGATCTTTCCGTTGAGAAGCAAGGCCAGTCCGAGTGAAAGCGCAACGCCGAGCGGAACCGTGGCCGCGACGTAGTAGAAAGTGTTTAAGAGCGCTTGCCTAAATTCAGGCTCGGACAGAATTGCGCGGTAGTTAGCTGTGCCGACATACGTCGTTTGATCTTTGAGGACATTCCATTCGTGCAGACTGAGCCATAGCAGTTGAACGGTTGGGTACAACACGAAGACGCCGAGCAGCACACAGGCCGGTAGGATGAAAAGATAAGCGGTGCGGGTATCACTTACAGAGCGATTCATTGAAGCAGTCGGTTGACTTCCGCGGCCGCGCGGTCAAGCGCTTCCTGCGAACTGTACTTATTATATAAAGCGGCTTCCAGATATTTGCCCAGTGTTGCTGACAACGCCGGGTATTGCGGTATTGATGGCCGTGTTCGACCGGTCGGCATTTGGTCGTTGTAGACCTTCATAAATGGATTAGCGGCTAAGAACTCTTGATACTTCGGGTTCATCGCCGCAGATTTAGAGACAGGCAAATAGCCTGTGCCGATGGCCCAGTCAACCTGGAAGTCGGGCGTCATCACAAACTTCATAAATTCCCACGCGGCCCGTTCAGTAATCGGATTCGACTTAAACAGAAAGAGAGATTCGCCGCCGATGTTCGTCGCCGCTCGCTCTCGATGTGGTAATGGAAAGACGCCCACATCAATCGTTGTTTGATTCTTCAACGAGGGATAGTTCCACGGTCCATTGATTGTCATCGGCACGCGCCCCGCCAGAAAGTCGTCGGTCTTATACCCCGCATCAGTTTCAGAAAAAACAGCCGTCCCATCCGCAAGCAATGACTTCCAAAAATCGAGCGCCGCGACGCCCGCCGAACTGTTGAAGGCCGCAGCCTGTTTGTCTTCAGTAAGTAGTTCGCCGCCCGCCTGCCAGAGAAGACATTGCCAGGTCCAGACAGTCCACTCTGCTTTACCAATCGGAACTTGAAAGCCGTGTACGTCTCCCCGCGTCAACCGCTGCGTCGCATTTCTGAACTGATCCCAATCTTGGGGTGGTTGATTGATGCCAGCTTCAGCGAACATACGTTTGTTGTAATACATACCCAAATTGTTAGCGGAGAAGGGCGTCGTATAAATGCTTCCTTCAAAACTTCCCATCTCCCATAGAAAATCATAGATGTCAGCTCGGTCGAACTCGGCATCGCTCCTGATAAAGTCATCCACACTGCGTAGCGCTCCGGCCTCGGCATACTTTGGAAAGAAGGCGGGCGCCCACCACAGAAGATCGGGCGGAGTTTTACCAGCCACCGCCGCGTCGAGCTTTGGTCCCAACTGGTCTGCTGCTCCGTAAATTTGCGCATCGATGAAGATGTCGGGATGGCGTCGATTAAATTCATCAATCTTGCTTTGCAGAATTTGGTTGTTGATGCCCGATTCCATTCCGTGCCAGAACGTCACGCGAACCCGTTTGTCCTGACCGACGGTTGAACACCCGACGCTGAGAAGGCTGAGGGCAGAAAGCAGTAGGCAGAAGGCAGCGGGCAGAAGGCAGCGAGCAGAAGGCGTCGGACGATGTCCCCTGGTTACATCTCGCCCGCTATTGTGTCTCGCTATGAAAATCATTGCGCCGCTCATCTCCTATTTACTGCCTACTGCTTACGGCCTTCCGCCTTCTTACAAAATGACCTTCCCCGTCTCGGCTTCAAACAACTTGGCGCGCTTCATGTCGAACGTGAGTTCAAGCGTTTGATCGTTTCGCACGTCGGTTTGTGAAGGCAAGCGCGCGATAATCTGATAATCACCGACCGAACAAGTTGCCAGCACTTCGCTGCCTAAAAGTTCTAGGAACTCCACTCTGGCCGGCACCGCTCCCGTGCCCACTGAAGCGTCCACAAGATGACGCTGATGCACGTCTTCGGGACGGATGCCGAAAACCACTTGTCGATCAAGCAGGCTTGACTGCTCGGGGAGTACCTTCATTTCATCCGGCAACTTAACACTAAATTGATTGCCTGTGAGAAACAGTTCGCCGTTCTGTTTGGCGAGCGAACATGGCACGAAGTTCATCGGCGGGCTGCCGATAAAGCTCGCAACAAACTGATTGGCCGGGTGGTTGTAAATCTCTAATGGCGCTCCGACTTGTTGCACCACGCCGTCTTTAAGCACAATCAGACGGTCGCCCATACTCATTGCTTCGACTTGATCATGTGTGACGTAGACTATTGTGGCGTGAAGACGGCGGTGCAGTTTGATCAGTTCAGCGCGTGTTGACACACGCAACTTGGCGTCGAGGTTGCTAAGCGGTTCGTCAAAGAGAAACAGCTTCGGCTGCCGCACGATAGCGCGCCCGACGGCGACTCGTTGGCGTTGACCGCCGGAGAGTGCAGCGGGTTTGCGGTCGAGCAGGTGAGAGAGATCAAGCATCGTTGCCGCTTCGTTCACGCGCGCGGTTATCTCCTGTTTGGGAAACTTTCGCATCTTCAAACCGAAGGCCATGTTGTCGCGGACGCTCATGTGCGGGTAGAGCGCGTAATTTTGAAAGACCATCGCGATGTCGCGGTCGCGCGCCGGAACATTGTTCACCACGCGACCATCAATCAGTATTTCTCCCTCGGAAATCTCCTCTAGTCCGGCGATCATCCGCAGCAGCGTTGACTTGCCGCACCCGGATGGTCCAACGAGCACCATAAACTCACCGTCTTTGATTTCAACGCTTGTCGGCGAAACAGCGCGCACGCCTCCCGGATAAATTTTGGTCACATTTTGTAGCGTTAAGTCAGCCATGCTTAGACGCGCGCTCTCTCTCCAATTACCTGCCGCAAGACGCGCTGGTCCGCCGCCGGTGTTGCTCCTGATTGTGTTGCCACCCATGCTCCAAAGACGTTAGCCGCTTCGCTGATTCTTTTGAGCGACGCACCGCGCAGGTAATGATGAGCCAGTGCTGCAGTAAACGCATCGCCGGCGCCGACCGTATCAACCACCTTTGCGCGAAATCCCGGATGTTCAAACTTTTCACTGTTGGTTATGATCAAGCTGCCGTGCGCCCCGCGCGTAAGGCACACTAATGCTAAATCGTAATTCTGGATTAGCCACCGGGCAGACTGTTCGGGTGTTTTGCTGCTGTCGCCATCAAGCAAGTTTACAACTCGCGGCAATTCCTCATCATTGATTTTTACAACGCTTGATAATTTCAAAGACTCGGCCAGCACTTCACGCGTATAGAAGCGCTGACGAAGATTTACATCAAAAATAAGAAGCGCATTGGGACGCGTGGATTGCAAGAATTGATGGATCGTGTTTCGTGAGGGAAGCGAGCGTTGCGCCAATGATCCCCAACAGATTACATCCGCACGTTCGGCTAGCTCCTGCCACTGCTCAGTCCAGGTTAAATAGTCCCAGGCTACGTCTTCCGTAATCGTGTAGCGTGGTTGACCTGCTTCATCTACTTGGACATTGACAGTGCCGGTCGGATGCGCTTCGTCAACCTGGACGTAATGCGTCTCGACTCCTAGCTGCTGCAAACTTGTGATTGCTTGCCGGCCGAGCGCATCTGCCCCGACGCGACTAGCGACCGTGCTATACGCGCCCAACATGGCCGCGTGATACGCGAAATTAGCGGGCGCTCCGCCGAGGTGCCGGGCATCAGGCAATACGTCCCAGAGCACTTCACCTAGCCCAATCCAAAAGCGTCGATCAGGGTTCATAAGTTCATCAAAATAAAGTGTCCAATATGACTTAAGAATCGCTCTGCTAACAAGCTAATTGTTCTTCTTAATCTGCGCCCGCATGCTCTTCAGGTTGTACAGTTGACAGAAGGCACAATAGGAAAGCTGTCGCCCCAAGAGGTTTCTGACACAGACTGATATTCATTTCCGACAGTCCTTGTAGCTTCATGTCACAGCTACGGGCAAGCCGCTTGTGTTTGCCCTACAACCATCCAGGTGTTGGGGAAATCAGTTTAGTGTTAATGCAGCAAAATAGGGAAGAGGAGAAAATCGTTTGATCTTCTCCTCTTCCCTTTGTAGTGAGCCAGCGTTGCCTAGTTACGAGGGAGACCGCGCTAACTCATGTCGGGGTTGCCCGCCAGTGTTAGAACTGCAATCTCAACGCGAACTGGAAGTTGCGTTGCGGATTGCGTTCGAGTTGTTCACCCTCAATCCCGCTGATGCGACCGAAGTTTGCGTTCGGGTTGGATGGTGATCCAAGGCCACCATCCGGCGTGGTGAGGTTGACATGGTTGAAGAGGTTCTGCACCTCGACGCGGAACTCCAGGCTAGTATCTTCGGTGAAGAGGAACTTCTTGAACAACGAGGCGTCGGTGTTCCAGTAATTCGGCCCACGGAAACGGTTGCGGGGGATGTTGCCGTAAGCGCCTAGTCCTGTAACAGCAAAGGCACTGCCGGGCCGCCCAATGCCCGAATCGTTGATAAACCGGATGTTCCCTTGAGCATCTCTAAATTCACCAAAGACGGGATTGCCGATAAGGTCAGGCCGGTTTGACC
>JACCTF010001091.1 GCA_013812565.1 Pyrinomonadaceae bacterium
GCCTTAGAGCGCGTCGGGGGCTATCAAGCGGTTCGCGCTGATGTTGCAGAGGATTTGCGGATGGCAGAACTGCTCAAGGGCTCGGGCGCGCGCCTGCGCCTCGAGTATGGACCGGATTTGATCCGCACGCGTATGCAGACGAATCTAAAAGAGATTTGGGAAGGCTTCACCAAGAACCTTTTCGCGGGAGCAAAATTCTCACTCGCTTCTGCACTGGCGGGAGTCGTTTCGGTGCTGATCTTCGCCGTCGCACCAATTCTTGTTGCCATCGTCTGCGCAGCAATGATTGCGATGAATCCGTCTGGTGAGTCGACCAGCGAGTGGCTACGCCTCTTTGTTCCGACCTTCATGGTGTGGCTGATACAGGTTGCAATTTTTGTCGTGGTCAATAGAAGTTGGGACATCCCCATCGCCTACGCTTTCGCCGTGCCGCTCGGTTACCTGTTGTTTGCCATGATTCTTTTGAACTCGACTGTGAAGATCGCCACGGGAAACGGTGTGGAGTGGAAGGGGCGGCGACTGTATGGAAGAACGGGCGTTCGTCCGCCGCGCCCTCATGCTGCTGGAAAATCTGCCGATATGCATGTTGCCGATGAGTAGGAACGATAAACAGTCAAAGAATTTCGAACCGGAGTTGCTGGTCGAGGTGCGACGCGGCCCCATAACGGAATCGCGCCATCGCGGGCACGTCATCGTCGTTGACGGAGATGGAAGTGAGATCGCACGTTTGGGAGAGCCTGAAACTGTTACTTACCTGCGCTCGTCCGCCAAGCCTTTCCAAGCGCTTCCGTTTATTACGTCGGGCGCTGCCGACCACCTTGGGTTCTCCGCTAAAGAGCTGGCCGTCGCGTGCGGTTCGCACAGCGGCGAGCCGATTCATACTGAAACCGTTGCGGCGATGCTGCAACGGATCGGGCTTGAAGCGAGCGTCCTGAAATGCGGCACGCACGAACC
Source organism: Pyrinomonadaceae bacterium (assembly GCA_013812565.1). Classification (GTDB taxonomy): domain Bacteria; phylum Acidobacteriota; class Blastocatellia; order Pyrinomonadales; family Pyrinomonadaceae; genus JACCTF01. The sequence continues at coordinate 955 of JACCTF010001091.1, forward strand.
GTTCAGCCGTGAAGCCGCCCGCCGTTTGCGTGAACAAGGTCAGTCGCCCAACTTACTGCATAACAACTGTTCCGGCAAACATACCGCGATGGTCGCGCTCGCACTGCATCTAGGGGCGCCGATAGCAAGCTATGATCAACCGGACAATCCGGTGCAGCTAATGATCGCACGCATGGTTGAGCAGTTCTCCGGCGTACCTGTTGGGAAGATCGTCTTAGGGATTGACGGCTGCGGCGTTCCCGTCTTTGGGATCAGCGTGCGAGCAATGGCCTTAATGTATGCGCGCCTGGTTACGCCGCCCGCCGACTTTGATGATAAAAAGCGGGGTGCATGCCAGCAGGTTGTTGCGGCAATGTTGGATTATCCTGAGATGATTGGCGGCACCACCGAGCGCCTCGACACGGAAGTAATGCGTGCGGCACCAAAGCGTCTTGTCTCCAAGGTCGGCGCGGAAGGCGTCTACACGGCTGGCATTTTGCCATGCGAGCAGTGGCCGCGCGGCCTCGGCATAGCCATCAAAATCGAAGACGGTGATGACCGCCGCGCACGCCCAACGGTTGTTATTGAAACGCTACGCCAATTATCTATATTACGTGATCAAGAGCTTGAAGCCCTCGCACCCTATGCAGGCTTTCCCCTACGTAACCACAGTGGCACTTTAGTTGGTAACGTGCATCCTTGTTTTAATTTGCAGAGAGTAAATAAATCGTAAGGTTTAGATAACTTGTCTGGGTGCGAATTATTCCAAACCAACTGAAGCGCGTGGCTGATTTAGTCACGCGCTTTTTTGTTACCGATAATAGGCGAACCACTTTCCGCTTCCACTAAAAGTTTTACCTCGGCGTTTTGCACAACCATGTCATCAATATTGAGACGCACCATGCCACCCGCATCGCTGAATGTTTGTGTAACGGCAGCTTGTGCACGGCGGCGCATAAAGATCGTTCCACCGATGAGGCTGCCGACCAACGAACAGAGCACAAGACCAATCCCCGCAAGCTTAAAAGCTCCCACAAGCATTCCTGCAGTTCTCACTGCATAAGACCGCTCGATACGCTCCAAGAAACGCGGATTGTTGCCGAGCCAGCGGACTACCTGCTCATACTTAACGCTATCAATCAACTTCTCTGCCGCTGTTTGATCCGGCGCTCCGAAAACAAATACCAAGTAGTTGCCAACACGCCGATAGGCAGAAGGCAAGGTCTGCCCTCCCTGCTCGCGCACTTGTTGAAGGCGCGCTGCGACGCGTGAATCGTTGTCGGCAGCAAATTGCGGCGTGGGGTACTCGACAATAACCAGCCTTGTTGACGAATCATAAGTGGTCATTACGGCTTCCGTGCCGCCCTCAAAAGATAGAACCTCGAACACCGAATTATTCCCTGCTGCCTCCCTTAATTTGCTGAGCGTAACAGCGTAAACGGCTCGCTGATGTGCCTCCTCCCATTCGGGTAGATGCTTGACCAGCACAGGGATCTCACCCGTTCCGCTATCGATGGTTTCCGCAAGAGCTTGCGCGAGAACGAGCGCGCTATCTGCTTCCCCGCCGGCACCCACAATGGAAACAAAAGTTGCTCCTTTGAAAAACGCGACGTGCTCGCGCACAACAACCCCGGTGGTGCCTATACCTTCCGTCTTCACGCTCTGCGATGCGGTCGTCTCTCGCAATCGCGCTGCTTCATTCGTCAGCAGCGCATAGGCTGCGGAGTCCGAGCGAGTTTTGATAAGCGTGACGCTCAATTTATTGTTGTTTGGTGAGGCATAAAGACGCGTGGCAGCAGAGAGCGATTGGAAACCCTCTAGCTCTGTTGCGTCATACCCATCGGCATGCGGCAAAGCCGCGCCCTCCGCGCGAAAGTCGCCGACGCGGGTGGGCAACATCTGCGCGGCTTGGTCGGCTGCAAGAATTACCGAAGCAGAGAGGAGTGGAAGGAGCAAACAAGCGGAAAGGAATTTTAGTAATGAGACGACGCGCAAAGTGGAACCTCGTGAAAGAAAAGGCCGCGTTCAAGCGGCAGGCTGCAAAGGCTAGTAAACCTTCGATGCTCTCTCGGTGATTGCCGTTGTGTAAATTGTTACCCTGGTCGGACGACTTATATCAGCGACGAAGTTCGCGCAGAAGCAGATCGGCATGGCGGCGCGGGTCGGGTATGTTGCGCAGGATGGTTGCGCCGCCTCCCGCGCTCGCATCGTCGATCACAAGATCGCCAAAGCCGCCCAAGCGTTGGAGGATAGTGGTCGAGACGGTAACGTTCTGAACGCTCGGCAGCGGAATGCTACGCGTCGTTCGCACAAGAATTCCTTGTGCGATCTCGATTTTTGAATTGGTTAATGTATAGCCGACGGTATTACGCTTAAGATGACGGAGGCCTGCGACGAGAAGAAGGGGTAGCGCGAGAAGGAGCGAGACGAAAGCCGGCCAACCGATATAAGCCGACAGCGCGGTTAGAAGCGTTGCGACAAAGGCCGCGGCAGTGTAAGCAGCAACCACAAAGAAGATCGTCGGGCGTTCAACGAATATAACCCGCTCGACCTCGTTCGATGCCTTATCGCGAGAGGGAACGCCGGGCTGTCCACGCACAGCCGTGCGCGTTACCTCCGCGTCGACGGGCGCACCGCAGGTAACGCAAAAAAGCGCGCTCGTGGGAACGCGAGCACCACACTTTGTACAGTTATGCATCAAGCTTGAGGCAGTGTCTCTGAGCATGTGCGACAACCTTTAAAGCGCGGCGGCTGAAGCCCCCTGGAGCTTCTCCGGGTAACGCCGCGCTCACCGACCATAACACAAATAACACCGGCGCCCCGAAACCGCAAATGGGGCAGATCAACCGAAGTGATCTGCCCCATTAAGCTTCTTCCGCTGCAAGCGCTTCCCCTGCATATTCTTACTGGCTGAGGAGCCGCAGCTTTCCATTCGGCAGACGCACCGCCGAGACGTTCCGTTCGTAGAGAGTCGGGGGCACGGGCGGAGTTGTTTCAATCGCAACCATCTGCGCGAGGGTGGCGGTCGGAGCCGTACGCGCCGTTTGCGGATTGCGCATCAAGTCATAACGCTGCGTAATGCGGCGCACATACTCCTGCGTTTCACGATACGGCGGGATGCGCCGACCATACCGCAGCACCGCGCCTTCACCCGCGTTGTATCCGGCTAAAGCCAGCGACACATCGCCGCCAAACATATCAAGCAGAAGACGCATATAGCGTGCGCCGCCTTCGATGTTCTGCCGCGGATCGAAACGGTTGTGAACGCCGAAACGCGTCGCCGTACCCGGCATTAACTGCATCAAGCCCGCCGCGCCTTTGTATGAAATAGCGCGCAGTCTAAAAGCCGACTCTTGATGCATGACGGCATAAAGCAAAACAGGATCAACCCGCCAGCGTGTGCCCGAATCAAGAATTAACGAATCGATTTTACGGTCGCCCGTGGTGAAGCCATCAAGCGATCTGCCCGGCGCCATGTTAATCATGCGCGGATGCACATAACCCACCAGCTTGAGCTTCCCGCCGGCACGCGGCGCACGCGGCCGCGCGGCCACCTTGCTCGGCGGTAGAACAGCTTTCACTTCTGAAGTTGGCTCAAGGCGTACGCCCCCCCGTGTGTCGAAGTTGTCGAAACGGTAGTTGGTAACTGTTTGCGAATGCGCTTTGGAACCTGCACAAAGCAGAGCAAACGTACAGAGTAAGAGAAGCTTTCGCATACTTTTTACCAGATGTTGATTGATTAAGATTTGTCTTTGGCAAGCCCCTCGGGCGTGGCGCCGACAACAAAACTTATGTAGAGATGTAAGGAGTTTTTTAGGACAGACACGCTTTGGTTGCGCTAGGGGAAGATAACATAGAGTTAAACATTTAACAACGTCGCTTATAGTAACAGCAAAAACCCTTATGTATCAGATAGTTAAGGTGAAGCTATGGAAGATGATTATATACATTTCAAAGATTTCAATATTTTGTTTAACAGAAGAGTTATGATGTGTCGCTTTGATCAACGTGCTAGCCTGAATTAACTTCGCGCGTGCCTCACACGCGCCCTCACCAACTCGAAAGGAAAATTCTATGG
>JACCTF010000005.1 GCA_013812565.1 Pyrinomonadaceae bacterium
ATCTGCGACAGAGTGGAGTTGTGCGATGAGAGAGTGCGCCGTTTAGGTGGCGCAAGTTTGCGAGCCATCAGCTAATCACCTCAATGTTAGATTGGTGGCAGCAGCGGGCGCGGGGTAGCACAAGCGAAAGCACTCTCCTAAACGGGATCAGCCTCCCGACCCAAAGCCGGGAAGATGTCACCACTAATACAAACGCGAAACCCCGAGACCAAACTCTCAAACGGGCGCAAGGGCACCACTGCGAAGACGGCCATCACGACCCGCGCTGACCGGAGGATGATAGCGTAAAGTGAGCCTTCACAACCAGTTTCATTCCGATATATGCTCGTGTGGCACGGGCGGCACAACTCTTAAGAAACTCTCATGAGGCATGCCCCGCAGCGGACACACCTCACCTTAGTCGGTCCACTTGAACCAATCGCTTCCTATTCTTAACTCCCATCACACCGCTGCACTCATCAAGTCGTCGCCCAGTGTTCGTTCTTTTCGATCCAGATTGACAGCCGCGGGCGCGGGGTAGCACAAGCGAAAGCACTCTCCTAAACGGGATCACCTCGCAGACCGGAGCCTGGAAGATGTCACCACTGATATAAACGCGAGACCCCGAGACCAAATTCTCAAACGGGCGCGGAAGGCACCATTGCGGAGACGGCCATCACGACCCGCGCTGACAGGAGGATGGTACGGTAAAGTGGGACTTCACAACCAGTTTCATTCCGATATATGCTCGTGCCGCACGGGCAGCACAACTCTCAACCAGCAGCTCAACCGCAGCGTTATGTTGCTTCGCTGGATTTGGCGGAAATACTGATAATCTCGTGTAATGTCGTCGGTTGTGATCCCGTGAAAAGGAGGTTCGTCCGATGAATATCAGCCGGTTTACCTCGAAATGGAAAATACACCTTTTGTTTGCAAGTTGTTTTCTTGCTGCTATCGCTTTAAGCATCGTCGCTAGTATGGTTACTGGCGACCGCTTCTTGAGCGCGGTTTTGAATGCCATCGCGGGCATAGCGCTCTCCGACATCCTTATAACAATTATCTTATGGAGTGCGTGCGTATGCTACGAGCCTAAGGATGAATGGAGCAGTTCATTTACCGTTCTAAATCTGCGAGGCTAAAGTTGAAAACTTTGCCCCCTGCTTATGCCTTCTTCCACTTGTGCTCGTGTGGTGAACTGCAAGCATGCCATGAATTCAAGCAAAAATTGTTATAGAAACTATTTAGCGGAAAACTTATAGATGGTTGTCTGCCTGTACTTCTCTTTCGGTTTGAGAATCACCGACGGGAAGTCAGGCTTATTCGGAGAGTCTGGGAAATGTTGTGTCTCCAGACAGAATCCGTAGCGTTTGTTATAGACCTGGCCGCCTTTCCCCGTGATGCTTCCATCCAAGAAGTTCCCCGTGTAGAACTGCACTCCAGGTTGAGTTGTATAAACCTCCATTACTCGTCCCGTCGTCGGTTCATAGACTCTAGCCGCTAAGCCGAGTGGCCCATCCGTTTTGTTAAGCACCCAGTTATGGTCGTAGCCACCGCCAAACTGAATCTGTTCGTGCTCATGATTTATTCGCGCACCGATTGCCGTTGACTTCATAAAGTCCATCGGCGTACCGGCGACACGGCCCAGTTCTCCAGTTGGAATCAGAGTCTTATCAACCGGGGTGAATTGATCGGCATTGAGCATAATCTCGAGACCGAGCACATCTCCCGTGCCGGCAAGATTAAAGTAGGAATGATTGGTTAGATTGATGATCGTGTTCTTGTCGGTCGTCGCCGCGTAATCGATCTTCAACTCGTTGTTATTAGTCAGCGTGTAGGTGACCGTCACGGACAAATTTCCAGGGTAGCCTTCCTCTCCATCTTTGCTCACGTAGGTAAGCGTCAGGCCGACGCCATCCTTGCCGCGCACCTCACGAGCCGCCCACACCCTTTTATCGAAACCCTTAGTGCCGCCGTGCAGGTGGTTCTCGCCGTTGTTCTGCACGAGCGTGTACTGCTTGCCATCCAAGGTGAACTTGCCCTTCGCAATCCGGTTGGCGTAGCGACCGACGAGGCAACCAAAGAACGGGTTCTGTTTGACGTAACCCTCCAGGTTGTCATACCCGAGCACTACATCTCCGAACTTTCCCTGACGATCCGGGGCACGAAGCGAAACCACGATGCCGCCGTAATTGGTGATCTGCGCTTGCATCCCGCGATCATTAGTTAAAGTGTAGAGAGCGACCGGAGTTCCATCGACCTTCCCGAACGCTTGTTTCTCAATCCGCTGTTTAGCTTCTATCTCCATATTAAATCCACATAGTGCGGTTACTAGAACACACAAAACGTAAACAACTGGTGACCTGTTGGAAAACTTCATAGGGGCGTCCTCTACTCCAAAGGATTTCCAAGCGGCAGCGGGTGCTGCACGCGTTATCTCCTCGCGCCCGAAGCAGCTTGGCATAAATCCCGAAAATAGTACCACTGATCAAGCAAGAATCTCCAAAACGGTTTACGCGTATGCATCGGCGAGCGCTCGCTTGTGAGGAGCATCGAGCGAGATTCGGTTCAACGATTGCCGGTGCCCTCGCGCTGCCTTGACCTATCCGGCCTCAGTGTTGGAGCATGCTGCATGGATAGGCAGATGCTAAAATCACGTCAACAATAAAACAAGATAGAGAGGTTATAAATAATGGAAGCAAACATAACACAACCAGTCGGCACACGGCAGAAAGCGGCGTTTGGCGCGGGCTGTTTCTGGGGCGTTGAAACAGCGTTCCGTCAGGTTAAGGGCGTGACAGATGCGGCGGTCGGCTATCTCGGCGGCTCAATGCCGAACCCGACATACCGTGACGTCTGCACAGGGCGCACCGGACACGCTGAAGTTGTCGAAGTTGAATATGATCCGACGCAGGTGGCATATGAAGAACTATTAAACGTCTTCTGGGATAACCACGATCCGACGCAGCTTAACCGGCAAGGCCCGGACACGGGGACGCAGTATCGTTCGGCGATCTTCTACCACACGGAGGAACAACGTCGGGCGGCCGAAGAATCGAAGCGGCAGAGAGAGCAGAGCGGGCGGTACAAGCGCCCGATTGTCACGGAGATCACTCCAGCCTCCATGTTCTATCGCGCAGAGGAGTATCACCAGCAGTATTTAGCGAAGCGCGGGCTGGCTAGTTGCCACGTGGGTTGAGCTTCCTGATAAAGCTACTCAAGTGGGTTACAAAAGATCATCACCCATTTGGCGAATTCAGTAGCAACTTGGTTTAATCAATCAGGATTAATCTAACAAAGGCTGTGTGGCGATCTTCCGCACAGCGGGTAACTTCAAGGAGGGAAACATTGAGTAGAGAAATAAGTCTGACGACAAAAACGAAAGAAAGCAGTTCGCTAATCGAGGTCACGCCGGACGTGGCGTGCCAACAAATCATGATCGTCAACGTTCTCTTCGTCGGCCAGCCGAATGCAGGAGACAGCTCGTGGGTGTTAGTTGATGCCGGTTTGTACGGTTCTGCAAATCGCATCAAGCACGCGGCGGAAGAACGCTACGGACCGGGCGCACGCCCGCAAGCGATCATCCTCACACATGGCCACTTTGATCACGTCGGCGCGCTCGAAGAACTTGCGACCGGGTGGGATGTGCCTATCTATGCTCATGAAACAGAGCTGCCGTACCTGACGGGAGGCTCCGCATACCCGCCACCAGACCCGAGCGTAGGCGGCGGCGCGATGGCGCGTTTGTCGTGGATGTACCCGCGGGGGCCGATCAACCTCGGCGGACGCGTGCGACCTTTGCCCACAGATGGAAGTGTGCCGGGGATGCCTGGCTGGCGCTGGGTGCACACGCCGGGCCATACGGCCGGGCATGTCTCTTTCTTCCGCGAAAGCGACCGCACCTTGATTGCGGGTGATGCGTTTGTGACGGTGAAACAAGAATCTGCCCTTGCAGTTCTGACGCAACGACCTGAAATGAATGGACCACCGAAGTATTACACAAGCGATTGGCAAGCCGCGCGTGGCTCGGTCGAGAAACTCGCCGGGTTGCAACCGTCAATCGTCGCCACCGGGCACGGAGTGCCGATGCGCGGCGCGCAGATGCAGCAGCAATTGCAAGAACTGGCGCGCAACTTCGACCGCCTGGCCGTGCCGGCGCACGGGCGCTACGTCGAGCAACCGGCGATCACAAACGAGCGGGGCGTCGTGAGCGTGCCGCCGCCAATCTCCGATCCGCTGCCGAAAGTGTTGGCAGGCGTTGGGCTGGCGGCACTGGCGGGCGCGGCGTTAATTCTCACCTCGCGTCGAAAGGCACCCACCAACAAGCGGAAGCGGCGGTACAGGACAACCTAAAACCAGAACCCTTCTCTAATTGAAGCGGTACTTTGGTGAAACGGGTGCAGTTGATGAGACCCCGCAAAGTTAACGCTTGAAATTTAGTAACAAAGCAAAAGCCGCCCTGCACAAGCAGGGCGGCTTTTGCTTTATCAAGCGAAGTTGATGTTCTTAGCCCGGAGGACGACTCGTGAGGGCAAATGAAATAAACCCGACAAAGCACTGACGTGACTTGTCGAGGTTACTCCGCAAACCTACTCGGTTGTGATCTACCGCCGTGCGGTGTGGGTTACTCGCACCCCGACCACCTGCCACCGTCCCTGTCGCTTCTCATAAGAACGGGTGAAGCCATACCAAGGACTGCTGTACTCTCGCCCTTGATACCGGCCGTCGACAATCGCTTGTCCGCTCACTACCGCGCTATCTCCGCTGATTTGGACTCGCACGCCACGGGTGCTGATAGAGTCGAACTTAAAATGCGCACTCTCAATTAACGCTAATCGTTCCGCTCTGGTGGTGAACCTGCCACCATAGGTCAAGGTGAAGTCATCAGCGAGGATGCGACTTAAAGCGCCGACATCGCGGCGCACGTGCGCTTCCTTGTACTGCTCCTCGACGCTCAGGACTTCTTGTTCGACTTCGCTTCCCGAAAAGTCAGCCGGGCCGTATGCGGTCAGCACTGTGCTGGTGGTAAGGCCGATGAGGAATGTGGTTAGGGCGGCAACAAAACGAATGGTGAAACGCTGCATATTCTTTGCTCCTTTGTGCGAGGGAAAAGTTACCACAAGCCGCAGAGTGCGACAAGACTTTTGCTCATTTGTAACAGTTCAGAGTTCACAGAGCTGGTGCAAAGTTATTAATCCAAAGCGGAATCATATTCAACAACCCCGTACTCCGAACCTCGCACTCCGCAACTCTTGCGCTTATTCGTTGTCGCGCTCACCGGGTACGACCCAGTAGAAGATCGTGTGCGTGCCGCGCGGGCTGCGCACTTGTCGTACCTTCTCCGGTTTCCAGTCACCCATTCCATAATTATGTGAGACGATGCGCGTGCCGGGCTTAAGCTCACTGAGCAACTTGGGACGAAGTCGCAGGTTCACATCGGGAAGCAGGTACATCGTAACCACCGATGCCTCACGAAGGTCGGCCGCAAAAATGTCTTCTTCGACAAACTTTACGCGGTCACTTACGCCGGCTTCGCGGGCCCGCTCCGTGCTCTCCTTAATGCGCTCAGGGTTAACGTCGATGCCGACGCCGCGCGTGCCAAATTCGCGCGCCGCCGTCACGACAATGCGGCCATCGCCACAACCGAGATCGTAGAGCACATCATCTTTTTTTACATCCGCCATCCGCAGCATCTCCGCCACGACCGTCTCGGGCGTTGTCACGAAGGGAACTTCCGGCAGTTGCTTTTCCGTTAGGAAGAAGATGCCGGGCGGAGACGGCTGCGGGCGCGCAAGGTTTGCATCCGAAGCCGTCGGCTCAGGATTTTGTCTGGAAGCCGTCGGCGTGCGTTGCGCGGTACACCCGCTGGCTAAGAGAGTTGCGAAAACAACGCCTGCATGTAAGCCGCCTAACCAAGTTGTTCTTCCCCGTGGCATCCAGGTTCCCTCATGGTGCGATGCTTCAACGTCGGGCGGCCGGATCGTCGGGAGCTTTACCGAACATTGCCCGACGCTTTTCGGCGAAAGCGGTTACGCCTTCGCGGAAGTCCGGCGAGTGGAAGCAGTCGGCTTGATTGACCGCTTCCCAATCGAGCGCCGCGGCTAGCTCAGCTTGCTCACCGTGCCTGCTGTAGTTGAGACCGGCTTTGATTTTGGCGAGCGCGACGGCGGGTGAGCGGGCGAGCCGTGCAGTGAGCTTGTCAATTTCCGCGTCTAATTCTTGCAATGGCACAACACGGTTGATGATACCGAGCGCGAGCGCTTCACGGGCGCTGAGTTCATCGCCGATAGCCATCAGCTCAAACGCTTTGTGGTAGCCGACCAGGTGCGGCAGAAAGTACGTGCCGCCGCCGTCCGGCATTAATCCGATTTTGATGAATAGTTGTGCGAACGATGCTTGTTCAGAAGCGATGATGATGTCGCACGCCAGCGCATAGTTGAATCCGACGCCAACGGCAACACCGTGCACACGCGCGATAACGGGTTTCGCCAGCGCACGCATCTGGAGCACCAGTGGGTTTGTCTTCTCGCGCAGAGATGTTGTGACATCGAAGTTTTGAATCTCCATTGCATTCACCGCCGCGAGATCAGCACCGGCGCAGAACGCATCTCCGGCACCGGTGAGAACAACGACGCGAGAGTCATCATGCGCCGCCCCTGCAAAAGCTTCCGCGAGCAAATCCATTGTTTCCACATCAACGGCGTTACGCCGCTCGGGACGGTTAATGGTGATACGCTTGACGGCGTGGCTCTCGGTGATAACGAGCTTTGCACTGGAAGACATAAACGCTCAGGTCCTTTTACGTGCCGAAGTTGGTGGAGACAAAATCGCCGGTATTGTCGCTCAGCCAACGCTTGATTAACAACGTGATTATGCGAAAGAAGCTATGTTGAATTGTCGAAACGCAATCACTATGATGCGCCGCCGACATGTTTAGCCGGGTTGACTGGTGAAAGGAAACTAAATCCATGAACTTCGAGCATCCATCAAAGGTCAGAGAACTTCAGCAGCAACTCATCAGCTTCATGGATGAGTATATCTATCCCAACGAACGAACTTTCTACGATCAAGTGAATCGCGACAACCCGTGGCAGCCCGTCCAGATCATCGAGGAGTTGAAGGCGCGGGCACAACAAGCCGGATTGTGGAATCTCTTTCTGCCGGAGAGCGAATATGGCGCAGGGTTGACCAATCTTGAATATGCGCCCTTGTGCGAAATCATGGGCCGCTCGCCCATCGCGCCTGAAGTGTTCAACTGCTCTGCGCCTGACACCGGCAACATGGAGGTGCTGGTGCGTTACGGCACCGTCGAGCAGAAAGAGTGTTGGCTCGTGCCGTTGCTCGAAGGACGCATACGCTCGTGCTTTGCGATGACCGAACCCGACGTTGCCTCCTCGGATGCGACGAATATCCGGGCGAGCATTGTGCGCGATGCGGATGAGTATGTTTTGAACGGAAAGAAATGGTGGACTTCGGGAGCCGGCGATCCGCGCTGCAAGTTGGCGATCTTTATGGGCAAGACTGACCCCGATGCTCCCCGTCACAAACAGCAATCGATGATCCTTGTGCCAATGGATGCCACGGGCGTCAGCGTTCGCCGGATGCTCAATGTATTTGGCTACTCGGACGCGCCGCACGGCCACGCTGAAGTGACGTTTGAGAATGTTCGCGTGCCGCTCGCCAATATGCTGCTCGGCGAGGGACGCGGGTTCGAGATCGCGCAAGGGCGTTTAGGTCCGGGCCGCATTCACCACTGTATGAGGTTGATCGGTTTGGCGGAACGCTCGCTCGAAGCGATGTGCCGGCGCGTACGCACGCGCACGGCCTTTGGTCGCCCGCTGGCGGAGCAGGGCACGATCCGCGAGCGTATCGCCGAGTCACGCATCGACATTGAACAAGCCAGTCTGCTGACGCTCAAGGCCGCGTATATGATGGACACCATGGGCAATAAGGGAGCGGCGGCCGAGATCGCGATGATCAAAGTGGTTGCGCCGAACATGGCCTTACGGGTGATCGACCGCGCCATTCAAGCACACGGCGGCGGGGGCGTCAGTGATGATTACGGACTCGCCCAGGCTTGGGCCACAGCGCGCACGCTCAGACTCGCCGACGGCCCCGATGAAGTGCACCGGGAAACAATTGCGAAGCTGGAGCTACAACGGTACGACGACTGATTGCAGCGAAACATGAGCAGTTTATCTCAGCCATTAGCATAGAAATTCCGGCACCATCGAGCAGAACTCTTCGGCTCCATAGGGCAGAATCCGAGTTGATAAGCACCGGAACAGTGATTGCATGGGCTGATGCGTCGGTGTGTCCCAGCAAGTCATCAACACCGCTTATTAACTTCGAAGGAACATCCTTGATTACGCCTATTGTACGAGCCAACGCCAGAGATTCTATCCGAGCAGATAGCCACGCTATCCCTCTGGATAGAGGGTTCGCCACTGCGCTGAACAGGAGAGAGGTGGCACACAATGTCACATCCGGCTTTGTGCAGCCTCGGAGATTGCGTGATCTGTTTGAACCCGATTTACCGCGTTGATAGATGAGCAGGTCAAAGTGCTCGCGTCAGATTGATTGAGGAGAATTCAAAATGCTTTCCCAAGGCAAGACAGTTCGTAATTTCTTACAGCGCGCGACCGGCGTGCTGATGCCGGGTGACCCGCCTCACGAGCGCCGGAAGGTTTCCCGCCGCGCTGCGAAAGGCAATGTGTGGGCACGTCCCGGCATGCGCGTTACTTTTCGCGCCGAACTGATGCCAGGCCGCGTCGGGGCAGAGCGGAGTTTCCGTGTCGCAAGCGTGTTGCCCAGGGGACGCGTTCATTTAGATGGCATCGCTGGCGAACATACGGAGACAGAGTTTGAGGCAAAGTAGCTAGTAGTCCGGCCGCGTGAAGATAAGGAGTTTAGAGTTCAGCCTTTAGACTGCTTTTTGCACGACCAAGCAAGCTAAAGCTTGAACTCTGAACTCATCAGCTTCATTGCGATGAAACATTAGGCTGCTAAAGTGAAAGCCAAGTAGCAAACAAAAGCGGGTCTGTTCAAACTGTTACTCCGGCAGTGATCTGACCATCAGCTCCTTGTAGAACACTTTACTCTTCGGGTCGTGTCCCTGTAGCGCGAACGTCCCGCTCGAAAGCAGCCGACCAGCCATCTCACTCGGGCGCTCAACATTTTCAGGCTCAACGTAATCGACCAGGGTTTTGCCGTTGACTTTAACGATGATGCGCTTGCCTCTGACGATGATGTGCTGTGTGAACCACTCTTTGTCC
>JACCTF010000032.1 GCA_013812565.1 Pyrinomonadaceae bacterium
GCGCTCAGCCAGGTCAGCGATGTGGCGCTGCTGGCGGTGGCGCGGGTCATGCTTGAGTTCATCAATATAGTCGAGCAGAGACTCGATCAAGCCGATGGTCGGCTGCGGTCCCTCCTCGTAAAGTTGATAAAGCTGATGACGAGTAAACACCAAAGGAAGCTAAAGGAATGACGTCGCAAGGCTATAAGACCTATGGCAACGAAGTTAACGGAACGGGCCATTTGATAGTCTGAGTAGATAAAGCAAGCACGGTATTCTCGCTTCGAAATCTAATCACCACATTCGAAGGAGAAGATATTCCATGCCTGCTACTTATGAGACTGCCTACCCACGTCTTAAACATTCAGTTTCGGAAAGAGAGCTTCAGGAATTTTACGGGCCCTCAGTCGATGAGTTAGCCATTGCGACCGAGGCCGCCAGAGGCGTTGAGCATAAAATCTGCTTTCTGATACTGCTCAAAACTTTTCAGCGACTGGGCTATTTCGTACAACTCCGCGATATTCCAAAACCCATTGTCGAATACATCTCATTGCTTTTCGGGGTGCATTACGATGCCATTGAATGGGAAGCGTATGATCATTCCGGCACCCGTCGTCGTCACATCGCGTTGATCCGAGAACATCTCAACGTGCGCCCATTTGATCAATACGCACAGCAGATTGCAGAAGCAACCTCCCGTTCAGTGGCAGAAACGAGAGAAGACTTGGATGACCTCGTCAATGCAACCATCGAGGAGTTGGTGCGACAATGCTATGAGTTGCCCGGGTTCCGGACCCTCCTTGATACCGCGCGCCGGATCCGCGCTGAAACCAATCGAAATTATTACAACGGCGTTTGGAACGCGCTCGGAGAGCAACGCCGTCAACTGATAGATGATTTGCTCTCGACTGATGGCACAAGTCACCCTTCACTCTGGCAAAACCTCAAGCTCGATCCTGGCGCACCGACACTGAAAGAATTTCGTTTATTGATCGAACGATTGAAATGGCTCAAGTCATTGGGTCTTCACGAAGCGAGTCTGTTGGCCTCGATCCCGTCGATCAAAGTTCGGCGCTTCGCCCAGGAAGCTGCCAGCCTCAACGCCGCACGGATGTCGGAGATGGAAGTGGAGAAATGCTCCACCCTTGTCGTAGCTCTGGTGCAGCGACAGATCGCCCGTTGTCTGGACGACCTCGGTGAGATGATTATTCGCCGGATGCGCAAAACCCATACGCGCGCACGACAGGCACTGTCCGATTACCTGTGGCAACATCAACCGGATACAGACCGATTGATCGGCCTTTTATATGAGCTTCTGCAAGCATGGCAACAAAAATCTGAACTGCAAGCGAGAGTTTCTGCCTTCGACCAACTGATCGGCAATCAGATCGAGAGCCTGATGCTTGCTTGTCAGGCGCATGCTGCTCACTCAAACCGTAATTACCTGCCTTTTCTCTGGCAGTTCTATCAGGATCACCGGCAGATCTTATTTGCTGTTCTGGCTGAGATCGAATTGCGTTCAACGACCCCGGATGATTCCCTTTGCCGAGCACTCACTTTTATCCTCACACAGCGGAAGCATCGTAAGGAATGGTTATCCTTGTCCGTCAGTAACAATGAGCAGGCTCTCTCGCTGGATTGGATTCCGGATAAATGGTGGAAACCGGTTACCGGAAAGGAGAGCCGGAAAGTCGCAATAACTGAAGCCCGTCGCCGTTATTTCGAGATGTGTTTGTTCACAGAAACGGCACAGGCGCTGCAAAACGGCGATTTAGTGATGCTCGGCAGTGAGAAATTCGGAGATTATCGCGAGCAGTTCGTTTCACCTGAAGAGTATGGCGCGACTGTTGACCTTTACTGCCAACAGATCGAATTGCCGGTCGAGAGGAATCTTTTGCTGGATCAATTACGGGAGCAACTCACAACGAGAGCGGAAGAAGTGGATGCTTCATTCCCAGAGAATGAAGACTTGCGGATTGAGGATGGGGAACCCGTCTTGCGAAAATTGCGACGCACGCCGGAGGCCGCCCAGTTACGGCAAACCCAACGACTGGTCTCGGAGTCGATCTCAGACATCAACATTCTCGACGCCCTGGTCGACACTGAAAGTTGGCTTAACTGGACACGCAGTTTCGGCCCTCTCTCCGGCTATAAGACCAAACTGGATAACCCGGCAGCACACTATGTCGCAACAGTTTTCAGCTACGGCTGTAACATGGGGCCGAGTCAGGCGGCTCGATCCTTGACCGGATTGGATCGCCGACAAATTGCCTGGATCAATCAACGACACATCACTGAGGAAAAACTCGATGAGGCGATTACACGCGTGATCAATGGCTACAACCGCTTCCGGCTGCCAGAGCTTTGGGGATCAGGCCGGAGCGCTTCCGCGGATGGAACGAAGTGGGATTTATATGAGCAGAACCTGCTCTCTGAATATCACATCCGGTATGGCTCTTACGGAGGTGTCGGCTATTATGTGATCTCCGATCAATACATCGCGCTCTTCTCGCATTTCATCTCCTGCGGAGTGCGTGAAGCTGTGTTCATTCTGGACGGGCTTTTGCAAAATCGGAGCGACATTCAACCGGATCTAATTCATTCGGATACTCACGGCCAAACAGCGGTGGTCTTCGGGCTCGCGTATTTGTTAGGTATCCGTTTAATGCCGCGGATCAAAAACTGGAAACATTTGGATTTCTGCCGTCCTGAAAGAGGTGATCACTATCAGCACATCGATTCGCTTTTCACTACGACAGTGGACTGGAAGCTGATTGGAGATCATCTTGATGAGATGTTGAGAGTTGCGGTCTCGATCAAAGCCGGTAAATTGTTGCCCTCTACGATTCTTCGACGGCTCGGCTCATATAGCCGTCACAATCGGTTGTATCAGGCATTTAGGGAATTGGGTCTGGTAGTGCGAACCGAATTCCTGTTGAACTTCATCAGTGATCTTGATTTGCGCCGGCTTATTCAGGCGGCAATGAACAAAAGCGAGCGATTCAATCAGTTTGCCCAATGGGTCGAGTTCGGAGGCAAAGGTGTGATCGCGGAAAATGATCGAACCGCGCAAAGGAAACTGATCAAATACAATCACTTGGTCGCGAACTGCCTGATCTTTCATAACGTCTTCGCAATGACTGGTGCATTGCATCGCCTGCTGCGCGAAGGGGTGGCGGTAAGCGAGGAGACACTGCGCCATTTAAGCCCTTATCTAACGGAACACATCAATCGCTTTGGCGTTTATGAATGGAACCTGCGGCGCGTTGTCCCTCCGATCAATTACGGACTCGAAATTCTACCCGCCAGTTACCGTTAGTTGGAAAGCAAAAAGTGAGATCAAAAGGGGAGCGGGTCAGCAAATGGCCCGTTCCGTTAACTTCGTTGCCATGGGTCAAGAGTTACTGGACGTGGAGGGTGATTATCTGAAAGCTCATCTACGACGCGACGCGGCTTTGTTAGACGGCGTGCTGGCAGACGATTTTACCTTTACGGCCTACGGT
>JACCTF010000068.1 GCA_013812565.1 Pyrinomonadaceae bacterium
GTGAAGGATTTGGTGCTGCGTTGCTTCGCCGCAGTCGAACATCCACCACTCGCCGCGTTGCGAGAGACGCAGCGCGACGCTCGAAACGTTGCGCAGACACGTCGGCACACCCGCGCTGGTTCCTAAAAAAGTGGTTTGCAAAACCCAGTCACCTACTCCGCTGTCAACCCGTGTTGCGCAAGCCCGCCGAGATGCCGTTGATCGTCGCAGCCAGCGCGTAGTTCAAATCCTCGCTCTCCTCGCCGCTTCGTTTACGGCGCAGCAGATCAACTTGAACCAAGCTCATCGGATCAACGTAGGGGTTACGCAGACGGATTGAGCGCGCCAGCACCACATTGTTTTCCAGCAAGCGCGACTGATTGGTTACGCTCAAGACCATCCGGCGCGTTCGCTCGAACTCATCCTCGATCATCGCAAACACACGCTCGCGCAAGTTCTGATCTCTAACTAACTCGGCGTAGCGTCGCGCAATCGAGAAATCAGCTTTCGCCAGCGCCACCTCAACATTTCTAATCAGATCGGAGAAGATCGCAAAACGGCTTAGCATGGTTTGCAGCAACTCTTCTCCCCGTGCGTTCTGATTGATGAAGCGTTCGATGGCATGCCCCACGCCAAACCAGCCGGGCACGACGTGGCGGCTCTGCATCCAACCGAAGACCCAGGGAATAGCGCGCAAGTCGTCCAGTCCGCGCCGCTGGCTGCGGCGCGTCGGGCGCGAGCCGATCTTGGCGTGTTCCAGCTCGGAGACGGGCGTCGCTTCTTCAAAGTATGGCAGGATGTCCGGGTTCTCCCAGATATTCTCGCGATAGAAGGCGAAGGCGTCCGTTGACATCGCATCCATCGCTGCTTCCCACCCGGCCTCGACAGCCACCCCGCCGGGGCGCACTAATGCTTCAAGCGATGCGGCGACCATCAGCTCAAGGTTCCATTCGGCTAACACCGGATCGGAGTATTTCCAGTTGAGCACTTCGCCTTGCTCCGTGATCTTGAACGAGCCGCGGAAAGCGCCGACGGGTTGCGCCACAATCGCACGATGCGTCGGACCACCGCCGCGCCCCACGGTGCCGCCGCGCCCATGAAAAAGGCGCAGGCGAATGTTGCACTCGTCGGCCGTCTCGTGCAGCGCGCGATGGGCTTTGTAAATTTCCCACGTGCTGGTGAGCATCCCGCCGTCTTTGTTTGAATCTGAGTAGCCGAGCATGATCTCTTGCTGGTGATTCCATGAATCGAGAAACGGCTGGTAGTCCGGTGTGGTCCAGAGCGCCCGGCAAATACCTGGACAGTTGCGCAGGTCTTCAATCGATTCAAAGAGTGGGACCGGCATCAATCCCGGATCGTTGTGATCTTCAGAAGCAGCAACCCGTATATTGCTTAACTGGGCGAGCCAGACGACTGAGAGAAGATCTTCGGCGCTGCCTGCGCCGCTAATAACGTAGCTGCGTATGGCATTCGGCGGATAGCTGGCCTTCAGTTCAGCCACGGCTCGCAAGGTGTCTAACAACTCAATGGTTTCCGAGGTGGGCGAAGCTGGCAGAATGTTTCCGCCGTCACCATCATCGCCGCCAAGCTTCGCTGCGCCAGATAGCTCTTTAACAGCTTGGGCATGTATGCGCGCGTGCTGTCGAACGTCAAGCGCATGCAAGTGGAACCCAAAAGTTTCTACTTGCCTGAGCAGCGGGTCGAGCAGCAACTGGGCCAGCCGTTCGGCTTTATTCTCGATCAAACTCTGGCGCAGCGTCTGAAGATCGGCGGCAAAAAGATCAGCACCGGGATATGCATCTTGGTTCGCGATTGATTCGCGCGCCGCACGCAAGCGATGCGCGACGTAAGCGAGGAAGAGCCGATAGTGCTCATCTGCCGAGATCCGCGTCGTCTCGGGGGCGGCCGTCGTGATGGTCGCCGCGTACTGATCCAGTTCCTCGATCAACGCGCGGGAGGCGGCAACTTGTCGGGTGGAGATGCTCAGCCGCTCCATCAACTCTTCGGTGGCATTAATGTAATGATCAAGGATGGTATTGCGCGCCAATTGCAGCGCATCGCGCGTGCAGTCCGGCGTGACATACGGGTTGCCGTCACGGTCGCCGCCGATCCACGAACCGAAGCGCACGACCGTCGGCACATCG
>JACCTF010000061.1 GCA_013812565.1 Pyrinomonadaceae bacterium
ACTCGTTGTAAGAGAGAGAAGGGTGAGTGTTGTTGCCGAAGCTCTAAGAACCGCCGCACACCGCCGCAATCCTCCGGCGGCGCAGATCGTTTGCCGCCAATGCATAAGGGATAAGTCTTGCCCGGCTGAGATGGAAGGATCGCTTCGACGCGGATCAGGTGTTGCCAATGATCGCCGAAGTCGTACTCGTAAAGAAACACGCTCGCTCACGCGCAATCGGAAGTCAGCAAGTTTAATTGCGTGCGGATCATCCGTGAAAGCAATACCTCCGCTTCTGGACTGCCCGTATCGCTTGGCATGAATGAGAAATTGATGGAGATGAACATCTGACCAGCCGAAAGAGATTTGGAGAACGTGGTGAAACTCGTCAACGGTCGTGTCGCTTCGCACCAACAGGCGTCGCCAGATCAAAGGACTGATGCTGAGCAACATGACGCGGAATTGATAGACCACGGTCTCCGGCGGCTCCGACATCTTGACCTCGCTCGTCTCGCTACTGCCAACACAGCATTGTGTAATCGTAGTATTGTTAAGAGGGCAGTCATTCTATAAGATTTCGCAGAATTGCGGAAAGACGAAATAAATGAGACGGCAGAAGACTAAACCAGCAGCTAAACAGAGCATAAAGCGCCATGATTTCGTCTCGCCAAACGAAAAGGCGAAATCACAGGTCGTGGCGCAGGTCGTTCGCCTCGCGCGCAAGGAGCGACTCTCGTATGACGACTTCCTCTATGTTTGCCAACAGGCTCGCAAAAAGTTGGGGCTGCGAAAACCGAAGCGTGAACGGAAACTGCCGCAACTTTTGCCTGAGGCGGAATTGAAAAGGTTCTTTCGCGTACTTGGGCAATGCCACGATCTCCAGCACGAGATCATGCTCAAGTTACTCTTCTTGACAGCCGTGCGGGTGAGTGAGGTAGTTCACATCAAAGTCGCGGACATTGATTTCGACCAATGTAAAATCTTCATCTCGGAAGGCAAGGGTCGCAAAGACCGATATATCTTGTTTCCAAAGAGCTTTCGCCTTGTCCTGCAAAGCCATCTGCGGGCTAATCCGAAGAACCGTCATCTTTTCGAGACGACACGCTACACCCCGTTCACCACGAGGCGCGTGCAACAGATCGTTAAGCAGTACCGAGAAGAGGCTGGCATTACACAGCCGGTGCATCCACACCTGTTTCGCCATCAGATGATCACGTACCTGACGACCAAGGGACTATCCGATAGTCAGATTCAATTGATCTCCGGGCATGAGAGCAAGAAGAGTTTGGAGGTCTATCAGCACCTGTCGCTAAAGAATGTTGATGAGGCGTATCAGGAAGCGGTGAAATCTATCGAGGTCTAAAGGTTCATTTTGGGCGCTGCGCCAAAACAAATCCATACGTTATTTTTGTTTTTCCGGTCATGGGCACCAGCGCAATGAAAACGATCACGGTCACGCTCTGGCTCAGAGTAGAGAACAACAGCTAGTTCGTGCGAGGCAAAAAGCGCGCCCGCGAAAACATCGAAAATTTTCACTTGCGTCGCTTCGGGGTGAAGAAACTGAACGAGTGTGAGTACGAATTGACGTTTTCCTACAGGGACGATGCCGACCTCGACCAGCAGATCTACGATTTACTTCAAGAAATCGAAATGGAAGCAGACCTGCGCTATTGTTTTACCGAAGCCGACGTAGTCGAGAAAGGCACAGACCGATCGTGGTGAGGATTTGATTGCTCTTGAGATCAACGGCGGATCATCTCCCCCGCTTTTTTTCGCTCTCGAACGGGCGTGACAGAGCAATCGCGCTTCAGTGGCAAGCGTTACGTTACGAACACACACAAGCGATCCGCGCGGTGCTTGCCGAAAGGTATGCGCCGGCGACGGCGAACAAGATGCTGGCAGCACTGCGTGGTGTGTTGCGTGAGGGCTGGCGGCTTGGTCAGATGGATGCGGCGGACTACCACCGTGCGATTGATCTGGTGGCGGTGAAAGGCACGACATTGCCGCGTGGACGTGGCTTAGCAGCGGGAGAGTTGCGGGCACTGTTCGTCGGGTGTGCGACCGATGACTGCATCAGCGGTAATCGCGACGCGGCACTGTTGGCAGTGCTCTACGGTGCGGGCCTGCGACGCAGCGAAGTGGTAGCGCTTGATGTGAATGACTATGATGTGGAAACGGGCGCATTGCGTGTGCGCTCCGGTAAAGGGCGCAAGGCGCGTGTGGCATATGCTACAGGTGGAGCGAAGGCAGCGCTTGAGGCATGGCTGATCGCACGAGCAAGTGCTCCTCGGCAGAAGATAACAGTGAGACCGGAAGGACGCGAGCCGTTGTTTTGTCCCGTCAACAAAGGTGGCAAACTTGCCCTGCGGCGAATGAGCGATCAAGCGGTGATGGGCATCGTTCGTAAGCGAGCACTCTCCTCCGGTGTGAAGTCATTCTCACCGCATGATCTACGGCGCTCGTTCATCTCCGATCTACTCGATGCCGGCGCGGACATCGCGACCGTGCAACACTTGGCTGGGCACGCGAACGTGCAGACGACGGCGCGTTATGATCGGCGCGGTGAGCGTACTAAACGTAAAGCAGCGGAGATGTTGCACGTCCCTTATGGCAAGTAAATCATGTCATTAAGCTATGATACCGATCTACCATCACAGTTATAACTGTGTTTGATGAGCTAAGTAGCTGCTGCCACACGGCCGTACCTACTGACTGATGACTCTGATACGCAGCATCGCCGCAGGCGGGCGTGCACCCGTTCGACCTCCTAAGCTTTGAATGCCGGGTAGTTATCTGCAATCCATTCTTCAACTAAGTCTTGAAACTCTTGCGCTTTTTCGAGCAACTCATCTGCTTCCCCTTCGGTAACGACTTCTGCGTGATCGTAGTCGATGAAATTTCTCTTGCGGCGACACACCTCAAAATAATCAGCCAGTTTCTCGCTCGGCGCTCCGAGAGCCAGCTTGACCGCTTCAAATGTTTTCTGATGATGCCCAACTCCAGTCGCAATCCGGTAGCCGGCACACGCGATCGCCATCTTGGATAGCTGCAAGACCGCATTGTAAGCGGTGGCAAAGCGCCTGTCAGCAGAGAGACCGGTAATGGCGGCATCCTTCAGGTCGCGGCTGACGAGGTTACGTAACTCCTTGATCTCCGTGTCACTCGTCGTGTGCGCCTGAACTGTTCGGATTGCCAGCAAGTTTTTCCAACTCATGTTCGTCGCCTTTTAGAAAGATTTTCTCTTCCTTCAAGATACTCATCAGGAAGTGGTTCCCGAAACGCACCTTTTTTCTGAACTCCTGCGGGCTGTAACAAGTAGGATTGAATTCGCGGTTGAATTTACGCTCTAATGTGCGAAGATCTGGTGACAGGTCAGAGAGACCAAGCGAGCCGATAACCATCAAATCAACGTCGCTCAGCGCATGTTCTTGAGACCTGGCGACCGATCCATAAATGAAGGCGCAACGAATGTGATCCTCGAACTGCGCCAGCGCGTCCTTCACTCCGGCTGTCACCCCAAGAGTCTTGATGACGAGGTTACGCAAGTCTGCAAAGATCGGTGAGTGGCTTTCTGCCTGGAAGTACAAACGCTTGCCATCCCGCTTCTGCCGCAGGAGTCCACTTGCCACCAGCGATTCTAATTCCCTCTGCAAACTTGATGGAGAGGTTTCTAGCTCATTGGCGAGTTCACTGAGGAACCACCACCGTTCAGGCTGTCCAAAGGTGGCGGCGAGAACTCCTTGGCGGGTCTTGGGAAAGAGTACATCAATCGGAGCTTTCTTACGCATCTTGCGTATATGTTTACGCAAATCACGTAAAAACTCAATGTTAAATCGGGGGTTATACTCGGCCTTTAACGAAGATGGCTATTACTTGAAGTCTAGCTTTCAGCGAGCCGCATTATCATAAGCTAGGGACGACTGAAAAAGAACTGCCGAATTGTGGGTAGTGTTGCGAAAATTAGTTTGAGGCGCGAAAGTTCTATGAGTGCTTTCCGCTATGCAGCGATCTGAAAGAGTGAAGCGACGAACTTCGCCTGCCCCAGCGCATCATCACTGCTCAATCTTTTGACTTGCCCCTTGTGTAACATGTGCATCGCTTCGACTCCTTGCAGCGTTCTTTCGGCAGTGTGGAATGAGCGGAAGCATTGTAAGGCGCGCACCTTCTTTTTAATGAATCGGTGATCTTGCTCGATGATGTTGTTCAAATACTTCACACGGCGAAGTGTATAGTCGTGGGGTAACACCTGCTCTTGCTGAGATTCACTAAAGGCATCAGGGTACGCGGCATTCTTGTCCACGTTGATCGAAAATGGAAGTCGTCGGTGATCCGCTCGCATCATCTTCCTAAAGAACCGTTTTGCTGCCAGTACGTCGCGCTTCGCGCTCAACATAAATTCAATCGTCTGTCCTTCTTTGTCCACGGCGCGGTACAGATATTTACAAACTTTGCCGACTTTGATGTATGTCTCATCAACACGGTTCTGGTGCAAATAGGTTCACAAGTTGAAATTGGCTGCCATATATTGTGAAAAGCGCATCGCAGCTTTCCTATATCTTGTATGCAGTTGAAATTTTGCACCAGAGCCCTGCAGAGCATAACGGCGAATTGTTGCCTTGGCCCTATTTCCCCCCCCTTGTTCTCTCGTTCGTGCTGGTAGAAGCAGTGTTGCTTCTCTGAATCAAACCACATGACAGTAGGACACTCGATCACTTGTGATGTGACGGCCGCGAGACAGTAAGCAGTTAGCAGCAGAAATCTTTTGACTGCCTCCTGCCTTCTGCCTACTTTCCCCTCCGGCCTCTGCGATGAAGTTTCTCATTGTGTACCACGGTTCCCCGCGTGGTTCGATTTAGCTCTCGGTCTCAGTGTCTTCGGCCTCTCTACTGTTATCAACCGGGAAGCGGAATCCGGGTTGAATGAACGGTCGAATGTTGCGGAGCACCCGCCTGCCCGTCAGCGGTTCGTCAAAGGCTTCGCTCACCGTCTCGCGAGAAAAGCCTGTTAAAGCAACCAGATTGATTCCACCTTGCCTCGTCCTTGCTTCTCCGTTGTAGACGCCTTGCGAGATGGCCGGGAGGTTGCCGCGGTCGTTGAGGGTGATCCAACCTTTTTGCCCACGGATGCGCCGCAGTTCCGAGGCGTGGCGCCCTTCAACCGAGTGGAAGCGGAGCGCCGTCGTGAGAATGAACTTGTTCGACTGCACGTTCGGAGCTTGCCCCTTGATGGCGCGCACCCCGTTGTCCTCAAAGGTTTGCCCGAGGCCGAAAAATGTATTGAAGTTGGTGAGCACATCGGGCAGCGCGCCCCCCGCGGTTAAATCGAATGCCGGCTTGCTGATCGCGTATCTTCCCAAAAGTGTTAGAAAAGTTTCGCGATGCAAAACTTCGTTCAG
>JACCTF010000114.1 GCA_013812565.1 Pyrinomonadaceae bacterium
TTAGCCGTTTTCTATGAGCTGTTGTGATTCCTTGTGCGAAAGTTCTGTAGGGAAGAATCGACAAACATCGAAATTGCTCGGAAATCCAACACATCTGCCAATCTGATTTATGCGCCACCTTCATTTACTTCATCGACCGTCTCGCGCACCGAGCCGTCTGTGCTCTGTTGGGTCGAAACCAGCCGCGCGCGCATTGATTGAAACGAGGTTGCCAGCGTCATCGCTTCACCGATCACAACTTCACGCACCGGAACCGATGTCGGATTAGCTTCAAGGTCGCCAAAGGAGTTGAAGAAACTGTTTAGGGAAGCGTTGATGCCGCCCGCGCCATTCGCTTCATTAAAAGCAGCTTCAACCGGCGCGAGCGCATCGCGCTGTGCCGTGAGCCGACCTGAAATCGCCGTCTCGGTTTGGAGACGTGACTCGACGAAGCGCTCGCGAAACGACCGCACACCATCAATCGTGACGCCCGTGCCGGTCAAACGCATATTCGCGCCGGTGGGAGCTGAAGCCGACAGTTGAACTGTCTGGCGCGAGTAGCCGGGTGTGTTGACGTTGGCGATGTTCTGCCCGGTAACGGCCAGACCAAGCTGGCTCGCACGGAGCGCTCGCCGCCCGATTTCAAATGAAGAAAAATTTACTCCCATAATGAACTCTCCCCGAGGCGCGTGTAAGGTGCGCGGTAAGTTGTGGGTGGAACCCCACATGTTTCGATGCACGCACCGGCAAAGGCCGTGCCAATGGTGGCAAGTGAGATGGCACGGTGACGCGTGCGCTCAAAATCTCGGGCGGCCAACAGTAAATCACTGGAGGCGGCTTCAAAGTCTACGCGAGCATCTTGGCTGACCGAATTATGCTCAGGCGCGGGACCACGTGCGTCAGCAAATGCGGTAAGCTCGCCAATGAGACGAGCCAGGCGGGCGCGCATCTTTAACAGTTCGCTTTCGCCGCCGCTGACAAGCGCGTTGATAGCCTCCGGCGTGCCCTGAACGAGCGACGCCGCAAGGTGCGCTGTCGCCGCATCAAGGCGGCGATAGGCGACCGTCTGCTCGCGCATCAATTCAGCGGCATGGTGAAGTTGGTCATTTATCATAGTGGTGGAAGCCGATCAGCGGCATCTCTATCTACCGAAGTCGTCGGCAAGAATCGCCTCGGCGATAACGTGCGCCGCAGGTTGGTATGAACCGGAAAGAACAAGCTGTTGAAGAGATTCGATGCGTTCGTGCCGAACATCCGGTAGCTGCGCCATAAAGATCATTAATTGATCGATAGTCGTCGTCCAGCCCGAAGTATTAACAGTGTCTGAGACGAACAGTGGATCGACGGGTTGTGACGGTGTGTTGCTGACAGCCGACTGTTTGGCGACGATGCGCCGTGAGGCTGGTATGGACTTGGCATCGGCTGTTCCATTTAGCTTGATCGTGTTCATTCGAGGCTCCTTCTCCGACCTACGCTGTGAACGACGTATGTCGAGCACGGGCTTCTTATCGGCGGGCGAGCGTCGAATCATTAGCCAGCGTGCTGAGAGGGTCGATATGCTGGTTGTTTTCCAAGACCTCGAAGTGTAAGTGCGGGCCGGTCGAGCGGCCGGTTGATCCAACAGTTGCAATTGTTTGGCCGCCCCTGACGTGATCGCCGGGTGTTACATAAAGCTGCTGGGCATGGGCGTAACGGGTACGCTTCCCATCGGCGTGTTCAATCACCACGGTGTTGCCGTAACCGCCTTGCCGACCAGCGAAGATGACTGTGCCGGTGGCCGCCGCGCCGATGGGCGTACCGAGCGGGGCAGCAATGTCCATACCTTGATGGTGTTTGTGGCTCCCATTGAGGGGATCGCGGCGCGTGCCGAATTGGGAAGTAATGCGTCCCTGCACAGGCAACTGCATGGAGATTGGCTGGATGGGATGAAGGGAGTTAAGCTCGGCAGCGGGAACATCCACGGGTAGCTTATCAAGTGTGCTCGTCAGCCGCTCGACATGAACGAACGGCTCTTTGCCGGGGGGGAGAGAGGCGTCTGGGAGATGCCCGGCAGCATTGGCGCGATATGCTTCGCTATCTTCGCTGCGGATAAAGCGGGCGGTGCTGATCGCACGTTCAAGGGATTTATTTCCAGTCGCGCGCGCAAGCTCACCGGCTTCACTGGTCGCTGCCGGCCGAACGATCATTGCGACATCGCCGGATGCACCGAGCGGACCGGGTTGTGCAGCCGAACTCCGGGCGCTGGGGTGTTGAACTCCATCGGCTGCTTTGTGTTCATTGGCTGCTTTGTGTTGAAAGTCTTCAGCTCCGGGTTTCTGTAGGGAACTCGCCTCGCGCTTAGCATTCAACTGCTTCATCAGTATATCGGCCATCCCTATGCCGCCATTCTTCGCCATCGTGATCGCAATCTGCTCGCTAAACATCTGCCGATACATATTGGTCGCGCTGCTGCTGAAGATGTCGCCACTCTCCTCCTCATCATCGGATGAGGGATTGAGCGAGGCGGTTAACTGGGCCAGCAGCAAAGATTCAAATTCTTGCGCCACCCGCCGCGCGTTCGCGTCTTCGCGCGTAATCGTCGCTGATAACGGACGCTGTGCCGCCGAAGGATTAAGGATGGACAGGTCAGAGTTTGGAAAAGTCATAATAGAATTATCTTGGATTTGCGATTGAAAGAAACAGTAGAGGGTTTTGGATTATCTGCTAAGCGCAAATCGGCAATCGCAAATCTAAAATTTACTCACTGCATTTCCAGGTCGGCGGATAAGGCGCCGGCCGCTTTGATTGCTTGGAGAATGCTGATGATGTCGCGTGCCGAGACGCCGACGGCGCGCATCCCGCGCACCACTTCATCAATCGTCGCGCCGTCCGGCAACACCACCGAGACCGGCTCCCGCTCCTTCACTTCAACGGTGGTGCGCGGGACCGTCACGGTTTCACCCGTTTTCGATAAAATTGATGGCTGCGAAACTTCGTACTCAGTGCCGATGCGCACCGTCACGCCACCCTGCGAGATGGCGACCGCTGATAGACGCACATTGCGCCCCATGATGATTG
>JACCTF010000157.1 GCA_013812565.1 Pyrinomonadaceae bacterium
TGGCACCTCGATGTCGGCTCATCGCATCCTGGGGCTGAAGAAGGTCCCAAGGGTTTGGCTGTTCGCCAATTAAAGCGGTACGTGAGCTGGGTTTAGAACGTCGCGAGACAGTTCGGTCCCTATCTGGCGTGGGCGCAGCAGGATTGATGGAATCTGACCTTAGTACGAGAGGACCGGGTTGGATCGACCTCTAGTGTACGAGTTATCACGCCCGTGGTAGCGCTCGGTAGCTAAGTCGAGCATGGATAAACGCTGAATGCATCTAAGCGTGAAGCCAGACCAGAGATAAGTCCTGACAGTGAGACCCGTTGTAGACCACGACGTTGATAGGCTGGGGATGGAAGCGCAGTAATGCGTGAAGTTGACCAGTACTAATCGGTCCCGAGGCTTGACCGTAGAATTTACTGACGAGCAAGCAAGAGCAACAGCAGAGGAGCAAGAAGGCTTGCACAACAAGCTTAGGTAAGGAAGAAGCAGTACCACTATTCGATTCTCAAAGCCTGCTGCAGGAGTGTGGTAGGCGAGCAAGTTATCCGGTGATTATGTCAGCAGGGACACACCCGTTCCCATCCCGAACACGGAAGTTAAGCCTGTCGGAGCCGATGGTACTGCGCGGGTAGCTGCGTGGGAGAGTAGGTAGTTGCCGGATCTTAAATGCAAAGTCCGCTCAGAATTCTGAGCGGACTTTGCTATTTGTGCTACTCCAGTAACTTTTGGTAAAGCATTGAAGATGCTACGCAACTTAGTAATAATCCTACAAGCCCATGCTTTGCTCTTGCTTGTTGCATGCAACACAATCTCCGGTTTGCGTGATAGTTCAACGAAGGTTGAGGCCGAGGGAAAGAGGTTCGAGTACAAAGATCAAAGTGAAACTACAAATGTTTCCTCTGAAATTACGACATACAGTTATGAGGTAGTCGATAGTTGGCCCCATGACCCGAAGGCATTTACGCAAGGATTAATCTTCCGTGATAGGGTTCTTTACGAAAGCACAGGACTTTACGGGTCATCCAGTCTCAGAAAAGTTGAGCTGAAGACTGGTAAGATTTTGGAGAAAGTGGATGTTCAGCATCAGTATTTCGCTGAAGGGTTAACTGCTTTTCAAGGAAGCATATTTCAGCTTACTTGGCAGTCAGGCAAAGGCTTTATCTACGATCTTGAGAGCTTGAAATTGCGGGGTCAGTTTGCGTACGGGGGCGAAGGATGGGGAATTACCCATGACGATCAGTTTTTGATTATGAGCGATGGCACGCACCGTTTGCGTTTTCTTGATCCGGCTGACTTTCAAGTGAAGAAAATTATTAGCGTCTTCTACAATGGGAGACCTTTAGTGAAACTGAACGAGCTAGAATTCATTAAAGGCGAGATATATGCCAACATATGGCAAACAGATTATATCGCACGAATAAATCCGCTCTCAGGCGAGGTTTTAGGATGGATTGATTTAACGGGATTACTTCCGCTAACGGAACGGCGTGTTGACACGGATGTATTGAACGGAATTGCATATGACGAAGTTGGTGACAGGTTGTTTGTTACAGGTAAGCAGTGGTCTAAGAATTTCCAAATCACACTCAAAAGAAGATAGAAGTTTCCTAAATAACAGGCAAGCCGAATCCCTGTTGCTCCCAGCGCACCGTTGAATACCGACTAATGTTTAGAAGATACTTTCAAGCTTTTTCTTACGCGATGATCGCGTGCGGGACGCTCGCCCTTGTGACGGCAGGCGGCATGAGTGCCGTCCTCGCCGCCATCTTTGTCACCATCCTTATTACCGCTTGGGGTTTAGAGAGTTCGAAGTGGCAACTACCTGAACGTGCCGCTTTGGCTGTGATGTTGCTGTCACTGCCTTTGTCCTATGTCGACTGGAAATACAAAACTAACGTTGCTGCAGGAGAAGAACAGGGGCAAGCAGGGGTGGCTGCTTTCACGCATCTTATTCTTATCCTATCTGCCATCAAACTTTTGCAGCGTAAAGCCAACCGCGATTGGTTGTTCCTTTACGTGCTCTCCTTCTTTGAGGTGTTACTTGCTGCCGGGCTGAGCACAAGTCCACGTTTTTTGGCAACGTTGTGTCTCTATCTATTCTTTGCGCTTGCCACGGTTATTTGTTTCGAGATTGTTAAAGCTAACGAGAATTTGCAAACCGGAAAAACTCGCTTGCTCAATGTACGGAGAACACTACCGTTCGGACGATTGGCAGAGCGCGACGTGCGCTTCAACATTGGAGCAGGCCGGTTATCGTTAGTCGTGCTTTGTTTGTTAACGGTCATCCTTACGCTTGCTTTGCCGATCTTTTTTATGGCACCTCGCTTTGGCCGCAACGCGCTGGCGCGGGCAGAGAGTGGGCTTACGGGTTTCGTCGGCTTTTCGGAACAGATGAGGCTTGGCGATGTCGGGAGATTGCAGCAAAGCGACCGGGTCGTTATGCGCGTTCGCTTGGATGGAGCGCCGGTTGCTCCCAAACAGACACTGCGATGGCGCGGCGTTGCTTTCAACCATTATGACGGGCGCGGGTGGCGCAGGCCTTTGAATGAGCATGAACTCAAGGTTGGTAATGATCGAGGGTTCTTCCAATTTGGAACCACAGAGAGTCTCGACCGATTAACGACGCAGACTTTCTTTATCGAACCTATCGATACGCCGGTGCTATTTGTCGCCCCGCGCGCTGTCGCCTTGCATGGTGCGTTTCCTTTTGTTCGTCGCGATGCGGAAAGCGCCCTGTCGACACGAGACCATAGGTTAGAGCGAATCTCCTACCGTGTTTACTCAGACATCGTGGAGCCTAAAGCGAGTAAACTTCGTGCCGAAACACAGCCGTACGCGGAGAGCGCTGCTTCCTATTTGCAACTTCCTGATGGGGTTGATTCACGACTTGTTAATTTAGCGAGAGAGGTAATTGAATCTGCCGCAGCCAGTAACCGCTACGATAAAGCGCGTGCCGTCGAAGCGCATCTTAGTCGCAACTATCGCTACTCGCTTGAGAGACAAGCCAACGGACCTGATCCGCTCGCGGATTTTCTGTTTCGCGTCCGCGAAGGTCACTGTGAGTATTTTTCGACTGCGATGGCGGTAATGTTGCGAACACAAGGGATCGCGACACGTGTCGTCAATGGGTTTCAGATGGGCGAGTACAACGATACGGCGAACGCATACATAGTTCGGCAAAATGATGCACACTCGTGGGTTGAAGTTTACTTTCCGGAGACAAAAGCTTGGGTGAGTTTTGATCCGACGCCCGTTGAGGATCGCCCCGGAAGCGCGAGTAAGAGGGGTTTAACTGCGCAGTTGAGTAAGTATGCAGAAGCTTTCGAGTTGTTTTGGATTCAATACGTTGTCGCTTATGATAGATATGAACAGCGCTCGCTTGCAAATAATGCTCGCTACAAACTGGGTGCGTACTATCAAGCAGTAGTTCAAGGTGCGGAGCAACTACGAGTTAAACTTTCGGGATGGTGGCGACAGCCTTCCACCGGTAGAGAAGAACCGGACGGTTCATCTTCGATCAACAGTGCATCGTTAATTCTCATCTGTGCTTTGATCACATTGATTTGTCTTTGGGCACGCTACGTTCTGCGT
Source organism: Pyrinomonadaceae bacterium (assembly GCA_013812565.1). Classification (GTDB taxonomy): domain Bacteria; phylum Acidobacteriota; class Blastocatellia; order Pyrinomonadales; family Pyrinomonadaceae; genus JACCTF01. The sequence continues at coordinate 3,580 of JACCTF010000157.1, forward strand.
ACGCGCGACAAACGTCGTC
>JACCTF010000163.1 GCA_013812565.1 Pyrinomonadaceae bacterium
GGTGGAGAGCGGTATTGGATGACTTAGACATCCTCCAAGCTTCTCAAAACCTGGCTGCTTTTTGCTACTCATATGGTAAAACTCGAAACCTTAAGTACCGATCTTCTATCCACTATAAAGCTATTAACACAAGCCACACAGATAGCAACAAACCTGGTTTGCAACCCGGACGACTTCTCGCGCTTGATCTCGGCGCGCGTCGCGTGGGTCTCGCCGTCTCGGATGAGCTTCGCATCACAGTGCGTCCGCTGCCTGGTTTGCGTCGCACAAACTGGAAACAATTTGTTCGCGACGTGGCTGAACTCTGCGAACGCTTCGACGCGCGCGGCCTGGTTGTAGGTTTGCCGCTCCGCCTCGATGGTTTTGAAGGTGATGCGGCCCGCGAGGCCAAGCGCGTTGCGCACAACTTGGAGCTTTCTCTAGGCATCCCTATCTACCTACAGGATGAGCGGCTGACAACTCACGATGCTACACAAAATTTGCGCGCCGCGGGCGTCGCTGAAAAACGCATTTCAGCGCAGGTCGATAGTGAAGCAGCGACTATCATCCTACGAGACTTTATCTTGTCTTCAATCTGAGCGGTAATTCACTATTCACATTTCACTTTAATGATCTCCTCTCAAACATAAGAGCATGAAACCTTTGCGAGTTATATCATTGCTTTTCGTCCTACTCCTTATAACTGGCTTTGGTATTGACTTGTGGTTCCGCCATGAGTTTCACACTCCTTTTGCTCATAATCATGCAAGCCAGTACATAGAAGTTCCACGCGGCTCATCACCTGGTGAAATTGTTGAACGGCTCGCGGCGACCGGTATCATCAAGCACGCCTGGCCGCTACGCATTTACATCAAGGCAAAAGGCGCTGACTCCCGCCTCAAAGCGGGCGAGTATCGTTTTCCCTCTCCTATTTCGCCGCAGCAGGTGTTGCAAAAGTTGGAAGAAGGCCAGCAACGCTTGAACCGTTTCACCGTAATTGAGGGATGGACACGCTGGGATGTCGCGGCAGCGATGGCTCGCCTTCCTGAGTTTCAACTTCAAAGCGCTGATGAAGCGCTCCGCCTGATGGATGATGTGAACTTGATTACTGATCTTGATCCGCAGGCGACAAACTTGGAAGGCTATCTATACCCTGATACCTATACTTTTCCGCCCGACACTTCGGCGCGTGAAATGGTCACGATAATGGTGCGCCGCTTCCGTGAAGTTTGGAAGGAAAAGAGCGCGATTCAATCAAACGTCGCAAACAGACCCTTACGCGAAGTTGCGACCGTTGCGTCGTTAATTGAAACCGAAGCTAAATTGAAAGAAGAACGGCCCTTGGTCGCTTCCGTCATCTATAACCGCTTGCAGACGGGAATCCCGCTCGGAATCGATTCAACTGTGATCTATGCGGCGAAGCTTGCCGGCAAATGGAAGGCGGACGGCAAAGTTTACCAAAGCGATTTAGATCGCGCTTCACCATATAATACGCGTAAAGTTCACGGCTTGCCGCCCGGCCCCATCGCCTCTTTCGGCGCTCGCTCGCTTGAAGCGGCACTCAACCCTGCTACCACAGATTACCTCTACTACGTGCGTGATCCGGCGCGCGACGACGGCGCACACAATTTTTACAACAACGACATCGACTTTAACCGTGGCGTTCAAGCACTACGTGAATGGGAACGTAACAGGAATAGTAATGAGTGATGTAAGAGTTTGGAGGTTGGGGTCGCTTGTATCTGGTGTTTATTAACTCCGAACATCAGACTCCGCACCCTTAATGCGCTGAGTGTCTTGAACAAACAGTATGTGTTGCTTTATGCTCGCTGGTGGAAAGCAGGTGTCGACGTGGCACCTTATCTATTTATTTCTTGAAGACGAAAGAACCAGCCGATGAAGATAACGCTTACCTTTTTGATGCTCCTTGTTGCAACAACAACGAACGTCTATGCGCAAGGCAAAGGTGTCGATGATCAGAACAATCGGATACGCGATGCCGGCCGCGACCGAACGCCCGGCACCAACGGCACGAAGCAAGATACAGGCACCGGCCGCGGTATCAATTTCGGTAAAGGTCGCACCGCGACTGTGCCTATAATTCCCAATCCGTACCGCTTCACGGCTCGGCGTGACGCCATCATAGAAGCGGCTCAAGAGGTGATGCGTGATCGTAAGATGATTCTTGATACAGCCGCCTCCAAGCCGGACGAGGGCATCTTTATCAGTCAGCCTTACACTTTCAGCCGGGGCGCAGTGATCACAGAAACAGAGATGAACCGATATGCACAAATCCTTGCCCAGAGCGCACGTAATTGGACGCGCGGACGCTACACCATGATTATTGAGGTGCAACCGATAGACGGCGTTAACACAAACGTTTCGGTGAACGCCCGTGTAGAAGGGCGCATAGATAGTGTGATAAGTGCTGACTGGCTCACCCTCCAAAGCAGTGGCACGGCCGAACAAGAGTTCTTGGGCGCGCTTATCGAGAAGATTACCGGCGAGTCACCTTTACTGCGACCACGATAGTTTACAGTTCAAGTAAATCTTTAAGGATTCTGATCTGCCTCAGTGCGCTCTCAAGCGCTATTTTTTGCCTGGCTTTTATCATGCACCATATTGAACCCGGCGATTTTGAGCATTTCCAATTCAAACGATCTTCAAAAAGCGGTGAACAATAGATTGAGAAAGCTGCCTTCGCTTGCTCAAGCCACGGCAATTATCTGCGCGGTTGTTGCGACCTTCGGATTGTTTGCCGGCTACCTGATGTTGCAAAAGCGAAACTCCGTTCAGTTTGCTTCCCCGCACAGAGACGTTGCGAGCGCTCCTGCTTTGCCGCAAGCGCAGATCTCTGAAGATGAGGCGATGCTTCGCGGAACGAACGCGATCATCGGCGGCGCAGTCCGTAATATCTCGACGGAAAAGCTACAAGGTTTGTCGATTGAGATTGAGCTGATGCGCCGCGATGGTACAGCCACCGAGAGTCGCACATTGGAAGTTTCGCCGGGGGATCTTGCGCCCGGCGAGACGGGCCGTTATTCGCTTTCACTTCCAACTCGTCAATGGATTGGAGCGCGCGTCACCACTTTGCAAAGCAGTGTTCGTGAGGCAGCAGTCGCCTTCAAGTCAACACCCGGTGCACGCCGCCCGCCCGAGCGCGTGCCGCAAGGCCAGCCCACAGTCACTAAGGCTCCACGCACTGCACCGAGAGGCGAGGAATTCATTAACACGCCTGATAATCCAACGACAATTCGTTAGATAAGTCTTAGAGGAAATCTTCATCTAAAGTATTACTTAAGTAGTCGGCGCGTCGACACTGGTGGAGTGGTTTATTAACCTGTCTACTCTAAATCCTTGAAAGCAAAATTCTTAAGCTTGTAATCATCCGGTCCCATGATCTTGCTGTTGGATTTATAAGCAGATTGCTTCCCTCGCAAACAATACCCTTTAAAGTTGCACTTTAAGATATTCATACTCAAGCGGTCAGACCACTAGAGCGGAATGCGAATGAGTTTACCTGGGAGCGCAGGCATCCTTACCTGCATGAGCGCCGTTGGGCACGGACGTTTTGGTAAACCCAAACTAAATTCGCTCTAACTGTTTATCTCCTGACCAGTTAGTTTGTAATCGTTGCAGAGGAACTGCCATTCTGAATATCAGCGCTAATCAAGGCTCGTCTTCAGATTAAGGTACAACTATCAGTTCTCTTATCTCGTCACAGTGATGTCCTCCGTAAGAGTTGCCGAGTGCGAAGCATGGCTTTAGCCAAGCAAGATCGCGCCTTGATCTGAGAACTTTGTATGGTGAAACTCTAAACCGTTACGTATTCCCCTCCCGGCTTGATGTTCGCGTTTCGGTTTGGCTAAACTTTCGTAAACTACAGACGGTCTTCTACACTGGGGTGCTTGGGCCAAAATGTTCATTCGGTTAATTCTGTTCACGTTCTTGCTTACCGCTTTCTCATGCATTGCGCATGCTCAATCCACTACGCGCGGGAGATCAACAGTCTTTGATGAGGCTCCGGTAAACTCATCTTCTAAACGTGAGGACTCATCACCACCAATGGGATCCCCCGAAGCAGAGATGATAGCCAGACGCGGAGTTGCGGCCGAAGAAGCAGCACACAAAGAGCATACCAATCGAGCCCGCGAAGCTGCACAACTCGGAGCCGAACTGCTCTCCGCCTTTGAGAGCAACAAAGCATTCGACCGCGCCGATCTTAAAAAGCTGGAACGTCTGGAAAAGCTGACGCGCCGCATTCGAAGCAGAGCCGGAGGCTCTGACGATGGCGTTAGCCAGGGAAACGCTCCGACAGATCTCGGCGCCTCGCTCATGCGCCTGGCCGAACTTTCCGATGAACTCCGTAAAGCAGTCGAGAAGACATCACGCCAAGTTGTTTCGGCGGGTATCATCGAGCGTACTAATGAACTGGTTGAACTGATCAACCAAATCCGCAGCATAGCTCAGCGATGAGGGGATGGATGAAATTTCATAGGCGGCTTGACAGCATGGTGTGCCTTCGAGGACTTGCCTTCTTTTTCGCCGGAACGTTATTCCTCATGCCGTCACTAGCCGCCCGCGCGCAACAAAACCAAGACGAGGAGGTTGAGCGCGTTGACGCCGACCTCGTTGTCTTAAACGTCACGGTGACGAATGAGCGCGGCGACTACGTCCATAATCTTAAACGCTCTGACTTCCACATCTTCGAAGACAACCGCGAACAAGCGATCTCCTTTTTCGGCGTTCAAGAGACGCCGTTCGCCGCAGCTCTCCTGCTTGACACCTCCGGCAGCATGGAGAATCGTCTATCGCTCGCCCGCTCGGCGGCGATACGATTTCTTGATGGTTTACGTCCCGACGATGCGGCGGCCGTCTACCGCTTTGATACGGAGATCGAGCAACTGCAGGAGTTCTCACCGAGTCGCGATCTTGCGCCGCTTGCCTATGGCACACGCGCCGACGGCTGGACGGCGCTCAATGACGCCATCATACGCGCCGCCGGTGATCTCGCCCAACGCCCTGAAAAGCGCCGCGCGATTGTAGTTCTCTCCGACGGCGCTGACACAAAGAGCCGCGCCTCGGCAGACAAAGCGCTGGTAAGTGCCCTTAGTGCTCAAGCTCTTATCTACACGGTAGATATGACTCCGCCGGAAGCATCAATGCAGAACCGGCAGGCCGCAGCGGCCGCGCTGCGAAATTTTGCGAGTAAATCCGGCGGACGCTTCATCGCATCCGCTGGCGGGCAAGCCTTGCGCGACGCTTTTTCCGGGGTTGTGGAAGAACTCAGTAACCAATACACCATCGCTTACCGTCCGACGAACCGCGCCCGCGATGGACGCTTGCGCACCATCGACGTCAAACTCACGCATCCCAACGCAGTTGTCCGCACACGCAAAGGCTACCGCGCGCCAAAAGGTTGAATGAAGCGACTGTGGACAGCGTGCTTCTCATTCCATATACAGTTGGAGAAGCCATCGCTCGGCAGAGCGGTGGAAAACGCACACATCAGCGCTAAGCCTCAACTCTACATTGTGATGCTTGTTTCGTTGCGCGATTTATCTTGATAACGTTCAATGGCGAGATTGATGAGGCGTTCGACGAGTTGTGGAAACTGGACACCCGATGCAGCCCACATCTTCGGATAGCCGGATATTTCGGTGAAGCCGGGCAGCGTGTTCAGTTCGTTGATGAGAAGTTCGCCGGTGTCGCGTCGCAAGAAGAAATCGACGCGCGCCAGCCCTGCGCCATCAACTGTTTGAAAAGCTTGTACGGCTATTCGCTGGACGCGCGTTGTAAGCTGTTTTGAAATCGGTGCTGGAACCACAAATTCGACGCGTCCCGTGTTGGCGTACTTCTCCGTGTAGTCGAGAAACTTCGCGTGCTCGTCGTGCACAACATACTCGCCCGGCAAACTCGCTTGTGGTTCGTCATTACCGAGCACCGCGCATTCTATTTCGCGCGCGTCCAATCCTTCTTCGATAATGATCTTGCGATCATAACGCGCCGCGAGTTCTATCGCCTTCTCAAGCGATAGGCGATCCGCCGCACGCGAGATACCGACGGACGAACCAAGATTGGCCGGTTTGACAAAGCACGGAAAGCCGATCTCGCGCGTGACACGGCGTAGCGTTTTCGCTTTGTCCGCTTCCCAATCGGTGCGCAGAAACCACAGGTAGCGGCAAACGGGAAGTCCCGCGTCGCGAAACAAAGTTTTCATCACCACTTTGTCCATCCCGCAGGCGGAGGCGAGCACCCCGCAACCGACGTAAGGTACTCCCGCCATCTCCAGCAAACCTTGAATCGTTCCGTCCTCGCCGTAGGTTCCATGGAGCACCGGGAAGACCACGTCAAGCGGCAGCGCCGTTGCTCTTTCGCCGTTGACCCCATCGAGGTCATGCAGCCCCCGCCTGGATGGATCGCCGATGATCGCAACGCTTTCGCCCGAACCCGCAAGAGTCTCTTTCGTGATCGAGCGCGTCGCCCCCGCAGGCAGCAGACGCGCCGCCTCCGCAGGCCCCAGCCACCGCCCCTCTTTTGTAATCGCTATCGGCACCACGTCGTACTTCCGCTGATCCAGTGCTTCGACAACCGCGCGCCCCGACCGTAGTGACACTTCATGCTCGCCCGAGCGTCCGCCAAAAATCACGCCGACCCGAAGTTTCTTGGTCATAAATAAGTCCAAAGGTTCAAGGTTCAAGGTTCAAGGTTCAATGCCGAATCAGACTTTGAACCTTGAACTCACAGAATGGTTTTACCCAGGGCTGAGAGGATAAGTTCGACGCCGAGGTCTGCCGTGCGGTTGTGTGAGTCAAGCGCCGTGTTGATCTCGACGACTTCCAGAGAGATCATGCCGCCTGCCTCGGCAACTCTCTCCATCGCGAGATGCGATTCGCGGTATGAGATGCCGCCGCGCACCACTGTTCCTGATCCCGGAGCATCGCCGGGGTCGAGCACATCTACATCAAGCGTGACGTGGTAACCGGCCGGAGCTTTCTTCGCAATTGCAATCGCTTCCGTCAAGCATGCGCTCATACCACGCTCATCAATCTCGCGCATCGTAAAAAAGCGTAAACCCAGTTTGCGTATCATCTCGCGCTCGCCCACGTCAACATCGCGCGCTCCGATGTGAGCGCAGAAGCGCGGATCAAGCTTTGGCGCAAAGCCTGCTATATGCGTTAATTGGGGTGCGCCGTAGCCAAGCAAAGTCGCGAGCGGCATGCCGTGAATGTTGCCTGAAGGCGTTGTCTCCGGGGTGTTCATATCGGCATGCGCGTCGAACCAGAGGCAGCCGATTGCTTGATTTTGCGAGTGGTAAAAGTTGGCGACGCCTGAGATGGTGCCGATTGCAATTGAGTGATCGCCACCAAGCACCAAAGGAAACTCACCTTCTTCAAGGATGCTGTGTACTTCGGCGGCGAGTTCTTCGGAGGCTTTAGCGATCTGCGGCAGGTACTTTATTTTATCGTTCGCTGCCGCTGGTGTTCGTGGGCGTTCAATACGCATATCGCCCAGGTCACGCACTTCGAATCCGAGCTGCGCAATACGCTTGTCGAGACAAGCAACGCGCAGAGCTGCCGGGCCGAGATCCACGCCCGCCAAGCTCGACCCGAATCCGAGCGGCACGCCGATGATCCCGACGCGCCTTCCGGTTCCGGGTAGACTCGTCGCGAGCGTAGCTTGCATCTGCTCCGTCAAAGTTTTGCTCAATGCCCTGACCCCGCTTTGTGTGTCTTCTTATTGAGTTCAAAGTTCAAGGTTCAAAGTTCAAGGTCGGATTTGACATCGCACCTTGAACTTTGAACCTTAAACCTTGAACTTGTTTACGGCCCGACTACTGTCCGCCGCCAAAGGTGAATCCGCTGCCTGACTGAGTGGGGAAGAAGGGTTTGAGAAGGCCTGCGAGCGCCGCCAAGTTGCGCGTCTGAATTAGAATCTCTCCCGGCCCGGCAAATTCCGCAACTATGCCCTCGCCGCTCGTGATGGTGCGGAAGAAACCCACCGCGGCTTTACGTAAGTTGTACTGCATGGTGCCTTCCCAAGCGACAAGGTGGCCTGTGTCCACTACGTAGCGTTCGCCTGCCGCCAGCCGCTTGCGATGGATCGCGCCGAAGGAAGAGACTAATAGCAACCCCGTGCCCTGCACCTGTAGCACGAATAAACCTTCACCGCCAAAGAAGGTCTTGGCGCCGCCCCAGCGCGTATCAACGGCGAGGCTAGCATCGCCCGCCAGGTACGCGCTCGATTGCACATAGAAGACTTGGCTTCGCATCTCTAATGCCGCGATGTCGCCGGGTGCGCCCGGCGCGAGCGTCACCTCGCCCGGGCCGCCGCGCGCCGTGAAGGTCGAAATGAATGCTGACTCGCCGCCGACCGCACGCTTCAGCGCCCCGAAGACTCCGCCCTTCATTTGCGATAGCAACTCGACGTTCGCCGACATCGAAACCATTGCGCCCGCTTCGGCTTGAATCGATTGTTCGGCCTGCAACTGTACGACGGCGAGTGAGAACGAAGGCTGGTGCAATACCTCATAACTGTAGCCGCGCCCTTCGCCCCGACCGTCACTATCAATGTGGATACCGTGCCCGGCAGAACCCGCCACCGCTTCACTGTTGCCCGTTTGCGAGACAGCGGAGGATTCAGCGACGGGCGTTCCGCACGCTCCGCAAAATCGTGCATTACTGATTAAGGGCGCGCCGCACTTTGAGCAATTCATAGCTTCACCTTTCTCGATTTATCAATCACGATCTGCACAGCTTCCTCCGGAGTTCGAGCAAAGTCGAGAACCGCCGCATCTTCTTCGCTGACCACCAAGTTTTCTCGCCACGCACGAACCACCGGCGGCCAGCAATCTCCTAAGAGCACCAGCGGGCGCGGCTCGATCACCCCGGTCTGAAGCTTGTTCCAGACAAGCGAGATTTCCGTCACCGTGCCCATGCCGCCACGCAGCGCGATGAAACCGACTGAGCGCGTAATCAGTTGTTGCAGACGCTCATAGAAGTGCGAAGTGGCAACCTTGTCGGTTAGGTAACGATTTGGTTCGAACTTAAACTGATTCATGACGATGCCGAGAACGCGCCCGCCCCGCTCGTGTGCGCCGCGACTGGCAGCCTCCATCACGCCGAGATACCCGCCCGTGCAAATCGTGTAGCCGGCTTCGGCCAGCAACTGACCTATGCGCCGGGCCTCAGTGTACTCCGAAGAGTTTTCCCGACAGCGCGAGCCGCCGAAGATGGTGACGATTTTTTCTATGCCGTTCATCATATATTTATACATCTTCTACTGCTTGCTCACCGGTACTTCATGGCACAAGTTTAACGTGCGCGTAGTTCAATATCTTGTCGTCGTAAGTCACGAGCGGGCAATTATAGACGCGCGCCGTAGCGACGATGATTTGATCAGCGGGGTCTTTGTGAAAACTACCGGGAAGCTGCGTTGATTCGACCACGATGCGCGGCCTTAACGGCAGAAGCCGCACGCCCGGATAGGCTAACGCTTTCGTAAGCTATTCTTCAACCGACAACGGCAACGATAAGCGCCCTAATTTTACTGCCAGCGCAATCCCCCAAAGAGAGATTGCGCTCACGCCAAGTCCGATGGTTTCATATCGTCGAAGCGCCTCGACGTGTTTAGAATTTAATCGCTTGTCCGCTTGAACTGACCAAATCCAGACATGCGTATCAAGGATAATCACCGCAATACTTCCCAATCTTCCAGCGGCACGACCGGCTCAAACGGATCGTCATACCTGTAAAGTGTTCCGCGCAGCGGATAAGGGTTATCTGTTTTCGCTTCAGGTTGACGCTCCAACACAATCACTTCCACCAAATCGCCTTCCTTAAACGGCAGTTCTTCCAGCGTAAGCGTTCCGTTGGCTTTGATAACAGCTTCAGTTCGATGTGCTTGCATTACGTCACCTCCCGACTTGTAACTCGCCGAGATTATGGCCTCAACCGATACAACATACGCGGGAACGGAATAGTTTCGCGCACGTGTTCAATGCCGCACATCCATGCGGTGCAGCGTTCAATGCCCATGCCGAATCCGGCGTGTGGAACGCTGCCGTAGCGTCGCAAATCCAGATACCACTCGAACGCCTCGCGCGGCAGATGATGCTCGTCAATCTGTTGTTCAAGATATTCGAGCGAAGTCGCCCGCTCGCCCCCACCAATCACTTCGCCGTAGCCTTCCGGTGCAAGCACATCAACGCCGAGCGCCAGCTCCGGTCGTTCACGGTCACGCGCCATGTAGAAGGCTTTTATCGCCGCCGGGTAGCGATGCACCATCACCGGGCGGTCAAACTTTTTGGAGATGTACGCTTCGTCCGGTGCGCCGAAGTCGCCGCCCCATTCAAATTTGGTTTCAAGCTCTCCGCGCTCTTGTCCTTCATGCAACAGACGGACGGCTTCATCATAATGGAGGCGCGGGAAAGGTGTGATGATCTGTTCAAGCTTCGTCAGATCGCGCTCTAAAATCTTTAACTCTTCCCCGCGTTCAGCGAGCACACGCGCGGCAATCGATGAAAGGAAGCGCTCGCTTAAATCCATCACATCATCAAGCGTCGCATAGGCCATCTCGGGCTCCACCATCCAGAACTCCGTCAGGTGGCGGCGAGTCTTCGACCGCTCGGCGCGAAAGGTCGGCCCGAAGCAGTAGGCTTTGCCGAAGGCAGCGGCGGTCGCTTCGTTGTAGAGCTGGCCGGATTGCGTCAGGTACGCTTTCTCATCGTCGAAGTAATCGACCTCAAAGAGCGTCGTTGTTCCCTCGCATGCCGCCGGCGTCAGAATCGGCGCGTCGCAGAGGGTAAACCCTTCCGTGTCGAGAAAGTCGCGTACGGCGCGCACGATTGTGTGGCGCACTTTGAGAATCGCGTGCTGTCGACGTGACCGCAGCCATAAGTGACGGTGGTCCATAAGGAACTCTGTGCCGTGTTCCTTCGGCGTGATCGGGTAGCCGTCAACCGCTTGCACAACTTCCGCCTGCGTGACATCCACTTCGAAGCCGCCCGGCGCGCGCTCATCTGCCCGCACCGCGCCGCGTACAATCACCGCTGACTCCTGACCAAGCTTTTGCAATGCTTCCCATGTTTCCGGCGCGACGCTCTTTTTCAGCACCACGCACTGGACCACGCCCGTTCCATCACGGAGCTGCGGAAACATAAGTTTCCCGCTCGAACGAAGGTTGTAAAGCCACCCTTTGATGGTGACTTCTTGGTCAACATGATTCGCTAATTGGTTGATGTATGTTTGTTGCATGGCAGTGGATTTTAGATTTGCGATTTTAGATTGGCAATTTGAAGACGAGATCTATGACCTCAAATAATTGTACTGGCAAAACCGCAGTTGCAAATCTAAAATCGCAAGTGTTATCGGTCGTTTAACCTCGCGCGTATTGCCGCACACAGGGTTGGGAACCGGTCGAGCCATTCGGCGGCTTGGAGCACGATCAATAAAGCCGGATCGATAAACTGCGCATAGACAGCGCCGCGGCCATACACGCCCGTTTGACAGGAGAATGTTCCGACGGCTTTTAGACAGCGCTGCACCGTCATTAAACGGAACTCAGACGCGAACTCCTCCGCGTCAATTATCGGAAGTCCGCGCTGCCATCGCTCCTCAAAAAAGAGCAACTTTTTTTCGTGCAGCTCTGCCGACGAGGGCGGCTCCAGTCGCCGATCTAAGAGCAGCGTTACTAGATCGTAGCTCGTCGGTCCCATGCGTGCATCCTGATAATCCACGATGCGCAATTGCCCAACTCCGTCCACCATCAAGTTGGAAGTGTGAAAGTCACGATGGCACAACACGCGCGGACGTGCGGCGAGTTCGGCAGCAATCGTTTGACATTCGTTCTGTAGTTCAGCTTTTTCACTCGCTTTCAACTCTTCTTTGCGCAGACTTCCGAAGTAGTGTTCAAGAAAGAAGTTTAATTCCCAGCCAAGCTTTGCTTCGTCGAAGGCGAGACGGCTGGCGATTGAGTCCTGTTTGTAAGCCAGGCTCGTCGCCGCTTGGATGTCTGCAATCAAACTGATCGCATAGTTGACATGCTTTTCGCTTTCGTCTTCCGATGACGATTCAAGCACGGTGCGCAGTTGTCTATCTCCCAAATCCTCTTGAAGGATAATGCCGTTGGCCCCGTCCACATCGAGGATTTGTGGTATCGGCAGATTGGCTTCGGCAAACAATTTGGTTATATCGAGAAAGGATTGCGCGTCGGAATCAAACGGCTCCGGATAAACAGCCGCGATGGCCGTGCAGCCTTGCCACGGAACGCGAAAATACTCACGCACGGAAGCATCGGGTGTGAGCGC
>JACCTF010000166.1 GCA_013812565.1 Pyrinomonadaceae bacterium
ATGAGCTACGTCGCAGTCTCACGGGCGAGGGAAGATGCGGTTGTCTATACGAACTCTGAGGCTGAACTGAGCGAGGCGTTGGACCGGCAGGTTGATAAGCAGATGGCGCTTGAGATGATGCACGAGGCGCAGCCGACAAGCCAGCGAGCCGAGCATTCGCGGCAAGCCTTCACGCAGGAACGCAGCCACGACATACCAGATCAAGAACAGCGCAAAGAGGTCAGTGATCGCGGTTACGGCATGAGCTTGTGAGGAGTGGCCGATGAGCATCGAGTGCATACAGGAAGCGGCGACAACGACACCGGCAGAGGCAACGCTGCCGGCGCCTCTGTGGGGCGCCTCAAGGATACGCGGATCAACCTCTCCAACGTGAACTACGTCGAAGATGCCGAGTATTGGCTGGCGGTTTACTTCCGCCTTGATTGCGATGCGCACTTGTGGCAACCAGCGAAGCGGCGTGAGCATGGCGAGCGCCTGATCCTCTTCGGTCAAGAAGCTAGAGAATTGCGCGGACTCTTGGAGTGCGTTAGTCTCTCGCTGACACCGCCCGTACCGCCCAAACCACCCGAGGAATGGTGATACCAGGGAATAAGCCGCCTGGCACTCCGGCTCGTACCGGCGCTGAGCGCGGAGTGCAGCACTCCACTTTTAGCTGTGGTCAAGCATCGTCTCAGCCTGCACGAATTGCATCAGCTACGCTCTCCCGTCGCTCCGGCGCTAAGTGTTGGTGGAGTTTCATGTCAGCAGGGCTTTTGACGCACCTGCCGCCACGCTGTAAGACGTGCGTGTAGATCATCGTCGTTGTCACATCCTTGTGTCCCATCAGCTCTTGAACGGTTCGGATGTCATAACCAGCTTGGAGCAGATGAGAGGCAAAGGCGTGCCTGAAAGTGTGGCAACTCCCTGCTTTCGTCAGGCCAGCCGCACGGATAGCCCCCTTGACCGCCTTCTGCAAGACACTGTCCGAGACGTGGTGACGCCCGATCATACCCGTGAGCGGATCACGGCTGCGTTTGTGCGAAGCAAAGACATACTGCCAACTCCACTCACGCCCAGCCTGCGGGTATTTTCTGTCTAGTGCATAGGGGAGTGGCACCCGCCCGAATCCTTCCCGCAGGTCTGCTTCATGCAGCGCTTTGACTCTCTCCAAGTGGTGCTGCAAAGGTGCGATGACTGCTTCGGGCAAGATCGTGAAGCGATCCTTTCCACCTTTACCTTCTCTGACGGTGATCTGCCGGTACTCGAAATCGATGTCTTTGACGCGCAATCGCAAGCATTCCATCAGCCGCAGGCCTGCACCATAGAGTAGTTGGGCCATTAGCCATTTCGTATGGGTGAGGTGCCGCATGATCTGCCACACCTCATGTTCGGTGAAAACAACGGGGACACGCTCCCTCGGTTTAGCTCGCTCGAACTGGTCGAGCCATGGGAGCGGTTGCTGGAGGACACCACGGTAGAGGAACAGGATGGCGGCGAGTGCCTGATTCTGAGATGAGGCGGAGATGTGTTGGTGGCGCGCGAGATAGGAGAGGAAGGCGGTCGCGTGCTCTGCACCCAAGAGGGAAGGATGTTGCTTGTCGTGGAAGAGGATGTAACGTTTGATCCAATAGACGTAAGCCGCTTCTGTGCGTACGGAGTAGTGGCGTTGGCGCATCAGATCACGGGTCTGATCAAGTAGTTTTGGCATGACAGATCACCTCCCGAACTGAAAAGAAATGATTGACTACACACTATAGTGTGATCTGATAAACTAAATGTTCAGAGTATCAGTTAGCGGATGAGACGAGTTGTGGAGAAAGGCTGGCCGGGGCGTGATGTCTGGTGCAGATGGTGAGGATCAAAAGGGAAACAACTCGACCGGGAGTCATGAAGAGGGAAAAGATGCTATTTCGAGGTTGAATTCAAAGTTCGGCGGCTCCGCTGAAAGACATTAGAGAAGAGCCGCATGGCGCACTCGAACGAACAGTGGTTACATCCGAAGTTGATCGCTCCATGCTCCACGCTCCGCGTACTTGAATGCGGCTCGTTCCTGTCAAGGTGGTCAAGCGAAAGCAGCGTGTCACGTCGAGAGTGCCCCCGAACAATCGCTTGCACCTGACCGCGAATAGCGCCGCTCTCAAGCGCAAGGCTTGGATGATTTCGAGGTTGAATGCGCGGCAGGTGAAGCGCAGCGTTCGATGGCTACTTTTTCAATTGAGAGGAGAATGAAATGATAAGTGATGACATTTTGACGAAACACAATGTTTCGCAAGAAAACCGAGAGCGTATTTCAAGACTAGAGAATTACGACTTTTCGTTCGTTACAAACGCTTTCAATGATGACCTTATTCGTGCGGGTCGTCCTTATTC
>JACCTF010000215.1 GCA_013812565.1 Pyrinomonadaceae bacterium
GTCGCTGACCGCGTAGCACAAGATTTGTCGCGCCCGTTCAACTTGAGCGGGCATGAGGTTGTGACAACGGCCAGCATCGGCATTGCCCCGAGCGTCAGCGGCTATACGGATCCAAACAGCATCCTGCGCGATGCGGATATGGCGATGTACCGTGCTAAGTCGTTGGGCAAGTCTCGTTATGAGATATTTGACAAAGCTATGCACGTCCGCGCCGTTGATCTTTTGCAGCTAGAGACCGACCTCCGACGGGCCATCGAACGCGAAGAATTTCTGCTTCACTACCAGCCGATTGTCGAGCTTGCGACCGGCGCAATCCGTGGCTTTGAAGCTTTAGTGCGATGGCAGCATCCGGAGAGAGGAATGGTAAGTCCCGGCGAATTTATTCCCTTAGCGGAAGATACGCTATTGATCATCCCGATTGGGGAGTGGGTGCTCAGACAGGCTTGCCGCCAAATCGGGCGGTGGCAGGAGCAGGCGGGCGCCTCCGCGCCTTTGTGGATGAGCGTCAACCTTTCAATCAAACAGTTCACTCAACCAAACTTGCCGGAACAAGTCAATCGTATTTTGCAGGAGACCAACCTTGATCCGCGCAATTTAAAGCTGGAGATCACCGAAAGCTTGATGATGGAGAACATCGAAACCGCGATTGACATGCTCACGCGACTGCGCGCGCTCGGAATCGAATTGAGCATTGATGATTTCGGCACCGGCTATTCCAGTTTAAGTTACCTACATCGCTTTCCCTTGAGCACGCTAAAGATTGATCGATCCTTTGTCAGCAATATGGATGAGAGTAATGGAAATACGCAGATCGTGCGGACGGTCGTGACGCTGGCGCGAAGTTTGGGAATGCAAGTGGTGGCAGAAGGCGTGGAAACCGAGGAACAACTGTTGTTATTAGGAACGCTTGGATGCGAATACGGGCAGGGTTACTTGTTTTCACCTCCGGTCGGTGTCGAAGCTGCGGGTGAGATGTTAAATAAGAATTACTCCCACGCCGTGAAATCGTCCTCTCCAAAAAAGATTGCTTTGAGAATACCTGACCCCGGCCGACATCACAGTAACTTCACACGCGACTAATTACGCGCATACCCTCAGTCAAACGGCGGCACGCAAATCTTGCGCGATCAAGGGAACGATGCGACGTGGAACGTCGATGGCTGGTTTGATATGGCGTGCGTGCGTGAAATGGCCCGCGACGTAAAGGCCGGGCACGTTTGTTTCAAAAGTCTCCGGGTCGTAGACGGGAACTTCCGATAAACCCTCCTTAATTGTTTCAACCCCCACCTGATGCAGCAGCGACAGATTCGGACGGTGGCCGATCAGCAAGAAGACGACATCGTTGGGAAGCCGCAGCAATCCGCCGTCATCTTTTCTGATCTTCACTTCGCGCTCGCTGATCTCCTCGACATTAGTAAAGAGAACAATCTGCAACCGATCCAACCCAATCTGTTCTTCAAGCGGAGTGCGCACCCACTGCTTGATCGCATTCTTCTTCGGATCACGGTTATCCCAATCTAACCGCCAGATGGCAAGCGTCGTGCGTGCGCCTTCTTCAGCAAGAAACAGCGCCGCTTCGGCTGCGCTGTTGCCGCCTCCGACAACGAGCGCGTCTTTGCGCACGTAGGGGTGGGGTTCGGTAAATTGGTGGTGGACTTTTGCTAGATCTTCACCAAGCACATTCAAGCGATATGGATAAGCCATTCCGCCGACAGCGACAAGCACGCGCGCCGCTCGATACTCTGCTCGCGTCGTTTGAACGAGAAAGCCGTGCTCCGGCTGACAACGTTCGATTCGTGTGGCTTCTTCCTCCGTGTTGATTCGCAGATTTTCCTGAAGCACGAATTGGACGTAATGCGAAAGGAGTTCTTCGCGGGTCGGCTTCTCGCGGCAAGGCTTTAGTGCGCCCTCACGCAGCTCCAGTTCATTGACGGTCGAGAAGACCGTGCGCCCGATTGGGTAATGATAGATCGTGTCAGCGATCAAGCCTTTTTCAACGACTAAGTAGTTTAATCCCTCACGCGCCGCCGCGTCCGCCGCCGACAGTCCGGCAGGGCCTGCGCCGATGATCAGCAAGTCAAGTTGTTCTTCGCTTGTTCGCATAATGTGAAATCGAATCGTCGCACGTCACTAAGTAGAATTTCAACCGGCAGAGTATCAACTCACTAAAACAGAAGCTCGCCGTGTGCAACCACAACAGAGGAACCTCCAATACGCACCTGCTCGATGCGGCCCGGCGCGCCTTTGACTTGAGCCTTGATGCGGCTTGGCCTTCCGATGAAATCGCCCTGCTCGACGACGAAATTGTACACACCGTCGGCCGATTCTACAGTGAGCGCGCTGTGATGTACGAGATACCCTGAGAGCGACCCGGCGGCGCTGCCCGTCGCCGGATCCTCCGCGATGCCATCATCGGGCGCAAACAATCTGGCGTGCGCTTGCGATGGCTTACCCCCAATCGTCTCGCACGTAAAAGCGTAACAACTGAGCGCGCCGGATTGTTTGTATATTTCGCTCAAAGCCGCTTGGTCGATACTGCAACGACCGAGCGCGGCCATTGTACGCACGGGCACGAGCAGCACCGGAATCCCTGTCGAAACCGTCTGCACCGGCAAGCCCTCGTCCAAATCTTCCGGCTTTAGTCCCAAGCTGCGCGCAACCTTCGCCCGCCCGCTTACGTCCGCGACCTCCTGCGGCGTCTCAAACTTTCCCTGCGTCATCACGACCTGCACCGGCTCGCCGCCAACAAACTCTATCTCAACCGGCAGCGTGCCGATGCCAACCTCTTGCTCAATGCGCGTCCATCCGTTTCCGCCTGCAGGCTGCTGCACCACGCCTTCGCGCGCCAGCAAATTCCACGTGCCCACAACCGGATGACCTGCAAACGGCAATTCGCGCATCGGCGTAAATATACGCAGCCGTCGCAAAGCTCGTGTGTCGCGCGCTGATTCAACAAAGACGGTTTCCGACAGATTCATCTCGCGCGCGATCTGTTGCATCTCCGCATCGGTAAGGTTGTCCGTGTCGGGAAAGACCGCGAGCGGGTTTCCACAGAACGCACGGTCGGTGAAAACATCAAGTTGCACGAAACGGTAACTGCGCATGTTCACTACATCCTTTCATCTTGGAAAATCATGCTCATGATTGCGGCAGACGACGCGCCCGGTCAACTATTTACCTGCGCTACTGAACCTCTACACGAAATTGATGACAATGAAAGAGCCGGTTGGCGGAAATGAGCCGTGGTTTTCATTCGTCAAACGCACCGCCTTTCAGGTGCATAAAACGAAGATGTTCAGTATCAAGTCGCGCGATGAACAACGGCAACGTTCAACTGACGATAGCGCCGGGAAGATACGCAAGTGGAAACGACATCCTTCTGCTTGACGCGGACATTGAAGAGACCGGCGCGCTCTTCAAACACCTCGCCGATCTCTTCAAACACAAGTTCACGGGCGGCACTCACCCGTTCGACATCTACGAGTATCTTGCGCTGACGCATCGTAATCGTCCGCGTGGGTACGAATTAATCTAAATCAAGAGAATATGAGCGCACGTAACATTCAAGTTGAGATGAACGCCGCGTTCGTCAACATTCAGGACACCTCAAGAAAAATGTCTTGACGCACTTTGATACAACATTATAATACGCGCCCTAAAAGCAGGTGATCTTGCAAGCACGCTGCCGTAAGTGACGGAACGCGGTGTGCCCTTACTGTCGCAGTCTTTACATCCAGCGGCGTGGTCAAGCATTTCAATACCTTCACGTTTGCGTTTCGCATCAGCACGGCATCTGTTTAGAACCTCGCACAGGAAAAAACTCCGCTCGCTTAACAGAGGGATTAGGCACAAATGAACACGAATTAGCACGAATGAAATGTCTGACGGCAGCACAAGTCAAACCTCACGGTCGGTCAACCGTGTGATTCGTCTTCTATTTGTGTTAATTCGTGGCTCAAGCTTTTTCTTCAATGTTATCGCTGCATCTTTCTATTCGCACAAAGGAGCCTTTTTATGTCTACGAACATTAGCGTTGTCCCGGTTGGCGTAAAGAAGTGCAAGCCGTTTCTTCTGGAAGTAATGGTTTTCGCTCCAGAGTCAGGATACAAGTTTCAGGTTTCCGTGGAGAAAAGCTGCACCCCGACGGCTGATCCACTCTGGAAACTCGTCTTTGATTTGTACAAGAGGAACAGCGACGGCTTTGACCAGATCGTGCACGTCTCTTACAAAGCTGATAATCCGACGGAGGCCAAAGCGATTGAGGCTACCGCTATCGAGGGCATGACGGAGAAACAAGCGGAGCTTCTCATAAATAAGGTGCACCCGGCAGTAAAGGAAGTTGAGAATGCAAATAATCTGTCTGCCGCCGAGTTGGAAGCGAAGAAAGCCAAGATCAAAAAAGCGATGAGCAAAGTGGCTAATGCTGTCGCCGTCGAAGTTTGAGAGGTAGCACCCTGCTTGATCCGTCGAGTTGCCCCTTCGATGCAAAGGGAAGAATGCATATGGCTGCATGCCGAATCTTCTTTCTTACGCTTGCCGCACCTGTGCTGATCTTGTTGACGACGCTGACTTGGGCGGCAGTCCCCGGTCGGGCACAGTGCAGCGGCGATGATATTCACGATCCGAAGGCCGGATATGTAGCTCGTTTTGTGACGGTGCAGGCGCGCCTCGGTCAAGTTCCGAAAGATTTGCAAAACACGCTCGCCAGACATCGCGGTGAGCCATACTCAAGCGCTGAACTCACCAGATACTTTGCGGAAGTCAGTAGTTATTTAGGTGAGAACTCCGGCTCGGCTCCAAGAAACGAAGTGGCCGAAGATATGATCTTCGGTGTCAATAAACTCAAAGCCGTATCGATCAGCGTCAACCACACTGATGCCTGCGTGGGTGTTGTGCCGCCAACAGATTGTGAGAAGGAACTTGGCCCCAGCGTTGCAAAATGTGTGGATGTAAAAATCCGCAGATTAACCGTGCGCGTTAACACGGATAATGTCAGCGCCAACATTCTTCCCTTTCTTCCGCGCTCCAACAAACTGACTTTCTTCAGACAGATTCCGCGTCCTCTGCTTGTCTTCAATCCAACGTTCGGAGTGGATCACGACCGGGAATTTGGTACGGCTGCGAGAATCGGAACGTCCATAAACCTCTTTGATCTTGCAGATGACGAAGTCCTCAACGAACGCAACACCCAATTGTTACTCAATGCACGCGGGCGCAAGTCTCTCAGCGAATCCTTCTACGACTCTGCCGCAAGCCTTATCCTCACCCGCGCTCGACCGCTAAAGCTTTTTGAGAATGTCGCGATGGAAGCAAGCTTTGTGGGCACGAACCTGCCGCACAGCAAAGGAAAGTTTTTGAGGAATGCTGCGCGGTTCGGCGGCAGCATGAACATACGACTCAACAATAATTTGTTCAGCCGCCTCAACCTCAGCGGCGCTTATCGCTGGTCCAGCAACCGTCTGTCAGGGGGCACTGAGACCTTTTCTGAGTCGGCTACCGAGAATGGTTTTGAAGCGCGGGCGATTACAGACGGGCGCATTGCAAACGGATTTGCCAAGTTAGCTGTTTTGATGGATAGCGGTTCGCCGAGTGATCGGCGCAACTCTTACCGGCGTCTGGCAATCGTCGGCGGCTATCAGAAAGAGATTCCCATTACGCTTAATCAGACAATCGGAGTCGAAGCGATTCTCGGCAGAGGGCGCGCCTGGGGCGACATTCCTGAGTACGCTCGTTTCTATGGAGGAAACTCCGGAGGCAACTTTCTTTACGATCCTATTAATGTCCAAAGTACGACCTCTTTTCTCGGCAGCCCGCTCCTGCGTAGTGTGGGACAAAATCAGGCTGGAGTTAGACGAGCGTCGGGAACGGTACGCGGCGGCACTTCCTTCTGGCACGCGAATTTGAATGTCACCATTCCCATTCCAACCTGGTCGCGTCCCTTAATTCCAGCAGCGGATGAGAGCGGCACTTTGAATCTGAAGAATGCTTTGAAAAAACAGGTGGCAAGTGGACAGCCGCTTTTTATCATTGCCACCGCCAGGCAGAGACTGTCAAAGGAAGATCAGGAGTTGCTGAGATCGGACGAGAGTGAGATTGATGATGATTCGAGTTTGACCCAAGCCCAGAAGCAAGCGAAGAAGCAACAATTAAAGCAAGCACAGGAAGCCGCGCGCAGGGAGCGAGAAAAGATCAAGCCCGAGGCAGACCGAGTTTGGCGAGAGATCACGCCGGTCACAAACTTCATCGCCGATTACGCGAATCTTTACTCCGTTAAACCGCTTCTGATGTTCGATGCGGCACGCATTGATGTGCCCGGAGAAACGCTGGGAAGTCCGAATAATCGAACGCGATTCGCCATCGGCGGCGGTCTTCAGCTTACCGTGGTGGTGGCTAAGTTCGAGGTTGGTTATCTGCATAGCGTTCGCCGCGCGCCGGGCGACGACCGTGGGAACTTCGTGATGCGCTTGGTTTTTCAAAATCTATTTTGAAGCAGAAGATAATCGCTGCCTACTTCTTAATTCTGTCTCGTCACTGTTCACCTGTCACTTGCCACTCCTCAGTAAAGCGGACAATCTGATCCGTCGTTGCACGCCCTCTGAATCGCTCGCTATAATGCCTCGGCTTTGAAGCAATCCATCAACAACCACGAGAGAACTTCTAGCAAGAGTCGCCTGTCACCGAAAGACCTGCGCGGCATTGTGCTTCCTTTGCCGACGCCGTTTGATCAGGCGGGCGAAGTAGACCTGCACGCGCTGCAATCGAATATTGAGAAGTGGAACAAAACGGAGGTACGCGGCTATGTGGTCTTAGGCTCAACGGGCGAGCCTGCGCATCTTGATGAACGGGAGCGCGCGAGCGTTATTGATGCCGCGCGCCGCGCAACACCCGGCGACCGTGTGTTCATCGTCGGTGCCGGACAACAGAGCACGCGTGCGACCATCACAGAAGTTCGCGCGGCGGCCACAGCCGGTGCCGAAGCGGTGCTCGTTCTAACCCCGCACTTCTACCGCGCAGCGATGACGTCCGCCGCGCTTATCAATCACTACATCACAGTCGCCGATGCTTCACCCGTGCCTGTATTGCTCTACAGCGTGCCGCAGTTTACAGGCATCGCGCTCGCTCCGGATGCGGTCGCGCGTTTAAGCGAGCACGCTAATATCATCGGCATCAAGGATAGCTCCGGCGACTACATCTCTCTCTCGGAAGTGTTGCGCCTTGTGCCGAGAGAGTTCGCAGTCCTGACAGGTCACGCCGCTCTGCTCTACCCCGCTTTGTGCGCGGGCGCGTGTGGCGCGATTGTCGCT